>DAHUXU010000293.1 GCA_027307005.1 Gemmatimonadota bacterium | reverse complement strand
GATCGCGCCGCGGGGCGCGGGAATCTCCGTGGATGCGAAATGCTGCCGCGCCGCCTTCTGCGTCCACTGCTTCGACTGGAACAGCTGCACCTGCGCCGCGCGCACGACGATCGCTCCGGCGAACAACACCAGCGACAGGTGAATGAGAGTGATGCGGCTCTGGCGAAGCACGTTACGGCGCCGACCTGGATCGCGAAAGAATGACGACTTGCGAGTCGTTGGGCACGCGCATGCCGAGCCGCCGCTCGACCAGCGGCGCCAGGATGCTCCGACTCGACAGATCGCGCACATCGCTCTCGAGCTGCGCCCGCTCCGACTCCAGCTGCACCCGCCGCTGCTCGAGCGCGCGAATGTCGCGCGACCGCGTGATGCCCGCGGTCCTCCGCCAGATGACGCCCGCGGCGATGAGAACGAAACCGAAGAGCGCCAGCGCCACCCACGCGCGCCCGCGCGCGGCTACGCGGCGCTTCGCCATGCGCGAAGGTGCGCGCTCCGCGCGCGCGAGTTGACCGCGACCTCTGCCTGGCTCGCCGTAGCCGCTTTGCGGGTGATTGTCGTTCCCAGCGCCCGTCCGCCGCACGTACACACCGGCTGCCTCGGCGGACACGTACACGTCGTGCTCCATGCGCGGAACGTCTGCTTGACGATCCGGTCCTCGCCCGAGTGATACGCGATCACTGCGATCACACCTCCGGGGGTGAGTCGATCGCGCAGCGACGGCAGCGCACGTTCCAGCGCGCCGAGCTCGTCGTTTACCGCGATGCGCACAGCCTGGAAGAGTCGCGCGAACACCGCCGGGCCCGTGCGCGGAGGCGCGCCGAGCACTGCGCGGATGGCGCCCACCAGATCGTCGCTCGTGATGAACGGCCGGCGCTCGCGACGACGCACGATCTCGCGCGCCAGCTTGAGCGCGCGGGGTTCGTCGCCATACTCCCGAAAAATCTGCGTGAGGGTGCGTTCGTCGGCCTCCTGCAACAGCGCGGCGGCACTCGGTCCGCCCGCATTCCCTTTTCCATCCATGCGCATGTCGAGCGCCGCTCCCTCGCGAAACGAGAAGCCGCGCGCAAGGTCGTCCAATTGGTGGGATGAAACGCCGAGATCCAGAAGAACGCCGTCGAAGCGCGCGTCAGTGAGATCGACAACATCGTCGAGCGCTGCGAAGTTCGCAACGATCGCGCGAAATCGACCAGCGGTTTCGTAGGCAGCCAGTCGCTCGCGCGCCGCCGCTACTGCGTCGGGATCCCGGTCGATTCCAATCACGCGTACACCGGACTCGAGCAGTGCGAGCGCGTGTCCACCGCCGCCGAGCGTTCCGTCCAGCACGACACCGCATCCGCGGAACACGTCGACGACTTCCTTCGCCATCACCGGCGCATGGTATTCGCTCGCCCACGCACCAGCGTCCGACATGGTGTGCGATGGTTCGTTCGGAGGATCCATGCTGGCGGACTCGATCTGATGTGTCGATGGCATCCGTGGTGGCGCGCGGCGGGCATGTGTACTCCGAGGATCCATCTCCGCGATACGCCGGCTGAGCGCGTGGGACGCGTACACTAGCGGCGAACGATGCGCGGCGTCAAGCGCCCTCCTAACGACAGCGCCCGCCGAACATCGGCGGGCGCATCGTTCCATGGTCTCGGCATCGACTACTTGCAGTATTTCTTCACCTGCGCATCGATCGCCGGCTGGTACTTTGGCAAGATCCCCAGAATCGTTGCCGCAGTCTTTGGATCCACCGATCCGCCCGCCTGCATGTTGATCTGGGAGTTGAGCGACGCGTCCTGCGCCGTCTTGGCAAGGTCGCATTTCTTGTCCGTCTGATTCTGCCGGACCGCGATGTCGGTCACGCGGAAATACGACACACCGAGCAGGAACTTCGTCGTGGGACTCGATGCGACGCTGTCCGCGGTCGATATCGTGCCGATCGCCTTCTGCCAATCAGCAAGTGACGGCTTCTGGCCGTTGGCCGTGTCTCCGTTCGCCGCCTGATACGCGCCATTCGCGAGCACGAGCAGGAACTGTCCGACGTTGCCCTTGTCCTCGCCGTTGGCGAGCGCCTGCTTGAGCGTCGCAACCGCGCTGTCGGGCTGCTTGAGATCCATCTCGGCCTTCGCCTTACGCAGATACACGTGCTCGGCCTTTGGATCGAGCTTGATCGCCTGATTCGCTGCGTCCACCGCTTGCTGCGTGTTGCCGGCGAGCTGCTGCGTTTGCGCATCGAGCGACCAGAGCGCCGCGTTGTTCTTGAATTTCGCCACGCCCTTTGCCGTCGTCTCGGCCGCCTTTTGCGGCTGATTTATGAGTGCGTACAGCGATGCTTGACGGACGAAATAGCTCGTATCGGCGAGTGATGTGTCTGTCTGCACCATCTCTTCGCCGGTGGAGGCCGCCTCCGCGTAGTCCTTGGTGGCTTGTAGAATGAGCCACTTCAAATGCACGAGCGACGGGTCGCCCGGATTGTCCTTCACCGCTTGGATGATGATGGGCTTGGCGCGTTGGGCGCGGCCCGACGCGGCGATCTTCTGCGTCACGTCTTCAACGAGTCGCAGGTTCTTCGGATCCGCTGCGAGCTCGGCGGCCCACGTGTCGACGGCTTTGTCGAGCGCCGTCGTGTCTTTCTGCGCATCGGCCTTCGCCTTGTACGCGTCAGCGAGGAGCGCGAGCGCCGGCTTGTTCTTCGGATCGATCGCGACGGCCTTCGAGGTCACGTCAATGATCGAATCGGGCGGCGCTTTCGCGGCCAGGTACGCGTTGCCGAGACAGACGCGCGAGATGGTCGACTGCGGATATGCGACGATCGCAGCTCGCGCGGATGCAATGGCGTCCTGCGCATTCCCCGCTCGCAGCGCATTCTCACACTTTTGTTCGTCGTCCAGTTGCTTGCGAGCCGCCTGCACTTCCTTCGACAACTTGTCGATCAGGTCTCCCAGCTTGTTGCCTTCCAGGTCGGGGAGCGGCTGCACCATGCTGTTGTCGCGCGTGAGAACCATGCGCGTCTCGAGCTTGTAGTTGTTCGCATTTTTGGTGACCTGTCCTTCGAGGTACTGATCGGCGCGCAGCTGCGTGGCGAGCAGCTTGGACGTGATCGGATCGGGCGTGCTGTCGCAGCTGAAGCCGGATGCTTTGAGGTTATCGCAGACGGCTTTCTGTGGAATGACGAAGAGGTTCTTGATCGGGATGTCCGACGTGAGCTTGTCGATGACCTCCCCACTCACTTTGGGTCCGAGTCCGGCCTCGTTTCCCCGGAACGGCGCCACCATCATCCGGGGCGTCCCCTCGGGAATGGGAACGCGCCGCGTGATCTGCGCGGCTGCCGACGTCGGGGCCCAGGCGAATGCGACCGCTGCCAATCCCCACACGGCCGCGCTCGCCCCGTAAGTCTTTGCCTTCACGTTCGCTACCCTCCGAGTGTTGATCTGATCTACCCCGACATCGCCGATGGGGTCCAAGCACAACAGTACATGGGCGAAGAGGGACTCGAACCCCCGACTTCCTGCGTGTAAGGCAGGCGCTCTAACCAACTGAGCTATTCGCCCCGGGACAATCCGGGTTATCGCCGGTGAGCACGGTCCTGGTCACGCACACTTTGCGCCCCGGTGTGACGGAAGCCTGTGGAACGGAGCGTTGCGGCTTTACTTGAGGATTGCGAGCGGAATGAGAACGCAGTAACCAACGACGAGCAAAATCGGTGCGATCGTCGTTCCGCCGCGCACTAGATCGGCATAGCCGAGCGCCAAGCAGACCGCTGTTGCAATCCACCAGACGTAAGACCGGGGACGACTAGGAGTCTCCACTTTTACCATAGTCGCATAGTGTGGATCGGCTGCTCGCACATGTCAAGCGATGGTCCGCGTCTCGTGGCACCGGTATCACGCCTCGTCGGGCGGCGGCGAGTCCGGCGGCGACTCTGACGGCGGTTCGGAGGGCCGCTGCTCCGCCTGGCCGGCCGCGAGCAGCACGGCGAGCGCATCGGTGTCCGCGGCGCGTTCGGCTGCGGCGTCGGCCAGGCGCAGCTCCTCCATGCGCCGCTGGTCGCGCCGCCGGCGCATCACCCAGAGCGGCACGATCATGATGCCCAACAATCCGAGGACGAGCGTCATGTTCGCCAACACGGCGAGCGCGCCGTAGCGGCGCATGATGTTGTCGCGCCACTGCGCTTCGAATGCGTCTTCCGTAAGGCCGTACGCCCGGCGAATCGCGACGTCCAACGATTGCGTCTGGCGCCAGTACTGAAAGAACAGCGCGAGGCCGCGCTGCCGGTCGAGCGATGCCAGCTCGCTCACGGCTCGATACGACAGCGCGTACGCCGCATCGGCGCGCGACTCGCCGCCCTGGAACTCGGCGTCTAACGAATCGAGCGATGGGACGCCGTGCAGCACGAGTCCAATACTCGTCGTGAGCACGGCGTCGCGATCCCATTCGCCGGCGGCGACGCTCGCGTAGCCTTCATCGAACCATCGCGGCGGCAGATCGCCCAGATACTCGTGCAGCGCGAGGTGCGCGAGCTCGTGCCGCAGCACTTGCATGGGATTGCCTGCGCCGGATCCGGCATTCGAGCCCTGCATCACGATGCGCCGTTGGTCCGGAATGGCGATGGCGGCGCCCCACTCCGGCGCGCCGGCGCCGGACCACTCGCGGAAGCGTCGATGGTCCGGCGCGATGGCGATCAGCACGCGCTCCGTTGGGCGCGGCAATCCGGGGAACGTGTCGGCGGCGGTCGCATGGGCGAGCACGGCGCGCGCGAGCGTGATGTCGCGCGGATAGGCGACCACGGTGAATCGGCCTCGATCGAGCCGCACCGCGGGCGAGTCGATCTGCGCCGCCGCGGGACCGGCGACGAGCACCGCGGCGGCGGCAATCGCGAGCGCTAGGCGCTGCGCGCGGGCGTGCCCCCCTCCTCGATGTGCTTGAGCATCTCGCCGCAACGCTTGCCCCATGGATTGAACTTGTTGGCGGCCAGTCCGGAGCGCCACGTCTCAAGCGCGTCGTCGCGCTTGTTGTCGAACCAGAGCACGCGACCCAGCTCGTAGTACGCCTCGACGAGGTTCGGACCGAGCGCGAGCGTTTTGCGAAAGAACGTCTGCGCGTCCTCGTACATTTCTCGTTCCGCATACACCAGACCGAGGTAGAAGTGCGCGTACAACGTGGCCTTGCGGTCGTTGTCCAGGCGAATGGCCTTGGACAGGTGCTCGATGGCTTCGCCGAAGATTTTCTTCTTGAGGCAGATGTAGCCGAGGTTGATGCGCGCGAGCGAATTGGTGGGCTGGCGCATCAGGACCTTCTGGAAATTGAGCAGCGCTTCGTCGTACTTGTCCTGGAGCATCTGCGCCCAACCGAGCAGCGACTCCGTCTGCGGGTCGTTGGGCGAGAGCTCGAGCGCCTTGAGCAGCGCGCGCTCGGCGGCCTCGTGGTCGCCTAACGAGATGAGGCTCCAACCTTTCTCGAGGTAGGTGGAGGCGCCGATGTGGTCGGCCATCACCGGACGCTCGCCGCCGAAGGCGGGGGCGTTGGTGGCTTTGGCCGGCGCGCCGCCGCCCAGCTGCTTCCATCGATCGACGAGGCGCTTCACATCTTCGCGCAGCGCGGTGAGCTGCACGATCTCCTGCTCGACCTCCTTGTAGAGGGCGATGATGTCCGCCTTGATCGCGTCGCGCTCCGCGCCCGCCTCGGGGCCATCGAGCCGTGCTTCGATGGCGCCGAAGCGCGTGCGGAAGGGTCGTCCGTCGACGTCAGCCATCCGACGATGCCCCTCCCAGGCTCGCGCGCTGCAGCTCGAGGTGCTCGGTGGCGGAGAGCAGCCGCTCGATCTCGAGCAGAATCACCATGCGTCCGTCGCGGTGCAGCAGGCCGCGCACGTAGTCCGCCTTGAGGCCCCGGAAGAGCGGCGGCGGCGGCGAAAGCTGGGCGGGGTCGATGTTCGCCACCTCGAGCACCGCATCGACCAGCGCGCCGAGCCATTCGTCGCCGGCGCGGAACACGATGATGCGGACGCCCGCCTGGGGACGGTCCGCTTCGTCGAGACCGAAGCGGCGCCGCAGGTCGATCACCGGCACGACCCGCGACTGGTACTCGAGCACGCCCTCCATCCACGCCGGCAAGTTAGGCACGGGCGTCGGCGCGGCGTGGCGCAGCACGCGCTCCACCGCGAGCACGTCGGCGGCAAAATGCTCGTCGCCCACGCGAAAGGTCACCACTTGCTGCGAAGTTGCCGCTGTCATTCGGGTTCTCCGGTTCGCGCGACACACGCATCGACCAGCGCGTCCGCGTCCACGATGCCCACCAGGTCGCCACCCCGCCGCTCGACGCCGACCACGACGCCGCGGCCCGCCGCGGCCGCGTGCGGATGGTGCAGCCGCGACGCATCCACCATGATCACGTCCTCGACATCCTCGAGCGCGATGCCCACCGCGCGGGCGCCGCGCCGCAGCATCAACACCGCCGCGTGCCCGGACGCCGGGGACACGCCTAACGCAACCTCCGGCGCGAACACCGGCACGTACGATCCGCGGATCGCGAACACGCCCAGCATGCCCTCCGCCATGTCCGGCACCGCCTCGAGCGCCGGCATCTCCACCACTTCGATCGCCGCGCGGAGTGCGAGCGCGAACAGTTCCCCGCTCGCGCGGAAGAGCAGCATCTCGGTGGCCGGTGCGGCGTCCGTCGGCGCGGTCATCGCGGTTCCTCCGCGCGGTCGCGCGCCACGAGCTCGGCGATTGCCGCCGCCAGCGCGTCGAGCGGCAGGATGCGGTCGACGCCGCCGCCTAACGAAGCGGCGTGCGGCATGCCGTAGATGATCGACGAGTCGCGGTCCTGCGCCAGGCCGGCGCCGCCCGCGTCGTGGATCGCGCGTACGCCGGCCGCGCCGTCGCGACCCATGCCCGTGAGCACCACGCCGATCGCGTGCGCGCCGAACACGCCCGCCACGCTGCGGAACAGCGGGTCCGCCGACGGTCTGACGCCCCAGATGGCCGGAGAATCATCGAGCGCGATGGTCGGCGCTCCGATGCCCTGGGTGCGCTCGACGCGCATGTGCCAGCCGCCGGGCGCGATGTAGACGCGATTGGTGCGCACCGCGTCGCCGTGTGCCGCTTCGACCACCGGCACGCTGCTCTGCGCGTCCAGCCGCTCGGCGAGACTACGCGTGAATCCCGGCGGCATGTGCTGCACGACGAGGACGGCCGCGTCGAGGTCGCGCGGGAAGCGCGGAATGATTTCGGCGAGCGCGCGCGGACCGCCCGTCGACGCGGCGATGGCGACGACGCGCGTCGCGGCGCCGGCCGCGCGCACCTCCGGCAGCGGCGCGCGTTGGGCCGGCGCATGGGGGCGCGCCAGCACTTCCACCCCGTGGAGATTCACCTGGTCGGCGGCGCGCAGCGCCTCGAGGAGCTGCTCGCGCACGGCGCCCAGGTCGAGGCTGATCGGCCCCGACGGCTTGCGCACGAAATCGACCGCGCCTAACTCGAGCGCCCGGATGGTGAGGTCGCCCGCGTCGCCGGTGGCCGCCCCGCTCAGCATGATCACGGGGCGCGGCGCCTCGCTCATGATGTAGCCGAGCGCGCCGATGCCGTCGAGCTCCGGCATCTCGACGTCCATCGTCACGAGATCGGGGTTGAGCGAGTGGACCTTGCTCAGCGCGTCGCGGCCGTTGCGCGCGGTGCCGACCACGCGGAAGTCGCCGGCGCCGTCCACCATCTCGGCCACGAGCTTGCGCATGAACGCGCTGTCGTCCACCACCAGCACGGTGCGCGGCGCCCTAGAGAACGACATCGCCCTTCACCATGGAGCGGACCTGCACCTCGCCGGTCTCGATGTGAAAGAACACGCTGCGGCCGTGTCCGCCCCCGACGTCCTCGCCGACGATGGGCAAGCGCGCCTTGCCTAACGCATCGCGCGTGGCGAGGAGGTTGCGTTCGCCCATCTGGAGGCCGCCGGCCGGCAGGAGCGCGCCGAACATGCTCGCTCCGCCCACGATGCGCGCCGTGATGCGCGTCGGCCGCGCGCCTAACTGTTGCATCTGCTCGAGCAGCATCGGGACGGCGCTGCCGGGAAACTTGGCGCGATTCGTCCGGTCCTGCGCCAGCGATTCGCTCGGCAGCAGCACGTGCGCCAGTCCGCCCACGCGCCGGTCGGCATCGTGGAGCACGATGGCGACGCACGAGCCGAGCCCGATCGTGCTCAGCATCGCGTCGCCCTGCGCCGCGGCCGCATCGGCCACCCGCACCCGAATCTCCCTCACTGCCGCCGAAAGATGCGCTCCCGCGGCTCGACGGCCTGGAAGCGGCCGCGCGCGGGACCGAACAACGTCTCGACCTTGCCCAACACGAGGAACCCGCCGGGGGCGAGCGCGTCGTGGAACTTCTGGAACAACGCCTCCTGCGTGTCGCGGTCGAAGTAAATGAGCACGTTGCGACACGCGATGAGGTGCAGCTCGGGCATCGGCGGCGATTCACTCAGGAGGTCGCGGTGCTCGAACCGCACCAGCCGGCGCACCTCATCGTGCACCACGTGCGGCGCCGTCGGCGAGAAGTATCGCTCGCGCAGCACCGCCGGCGTGTCGGCGAACGCCGCCTCGACGTAGGCGCCGCGCCGCGCCGCCTCGAGGCTCGCGCGATCGATGTCGGTTCCGATCACCGTCACCCTGCCCAACCGCGACGACTCGCCGCCATCGCTCACGTATCGGTGCATCAGGATGGCGAGCGAATGCGCCTCCTCGCCGGATGCGCAGCCGGCGCTCCAGATGCGCAGCGCCGGATCGGGCAGCGACCACAGCGCAGGCACGCAGATGCTCTCGATGGCGCGGAACGTCTCCCAGTTCCGGAACAGCTTGGTGACGTTGATCGTGAGCGCGTCCAACAGCAGATCGTACTCGTGTGCGTCCGTATCGAGGACGCCCGCGTAGTCCGGGTACGTGTGCACGCCGCGCGCACGCATCCGCACGGCGATGCGGCGCCGCAGGCACTTCTCCTTGTAGCTCGCGCACGCGAAGCCGCGCTCGCGCGCGATCTTCGCCGTGAGCTGCTCGAACTCGCGGTCCATCGCCGTGTCGGTCACGCCGGCAGACTCCGCACGAGGTCGAGATTCGCCCGCAAGCTCTGATTGTCCGGATTGAGCGCGAGCGCGCGCTCCCAGTACGCCATCGCCTGATCCCTGTCCTGCCATTTGTAGCGGATGTTGCCCAACTTGCAGTAGACGTCGTCGCCTAACGCCGGGTTCAGCTTGATGGCGCGTTGATACGCTTCCAGCGCTTCGTCGTATCGGCCCGCGCCGTAGAGCGCGTCGCCCAAGTTCTTGTGGAGCTGCGGCAGCGCGCCATTTTCCTCGAGGCCGCGCTCCGCCGCCTGTCCGGCGGCGGACAGATCGCCGCGGCGCTCGAACAGGACCGCCAGGGTGTTGCACAACACCGGACCGCGCGGGTGCGCCGCGAGGCCCTCGGTGATGAGCATGACGGCGCGATCGAGGTCGTCGCGCAGGGCGGCGGCCAGCGCAGCGTAGTGGAACCAGGCCGGCAGCGGCGCCTTCTTCCCGAACAGCGCGCGCGCGCTGGTGAGCATCTCGTCGGCCTCGGCGAGGTCGCCGCGCTTGAGCGCCAGCACGCCTAACGAGATGCGCGTGCGCGGGTCCTCGGCGCCGCCGCGCCGGGCGGCCTCGGCCAGCGCTTCGCGCGATTCGTCGTGGTGACCCAATCGCTCCAGCGCGTAGGCCAGATTATGGAACACCGCCGCCCGGGCCCCGGGCTGCGCCGCCGCTTCGCGCAGCGTGAGCACCGCCTCGGACCATCGGCCTTCGCGCATCGCCACCAACGACAAGAAAAATCGCGCCTGCACGTCGTTTTCCTGCAGCTCGACGACGCGGCGGAATTCGCGCGTCGCTTCTTCGTACATCCCCGTCTTGTAGAATGCCGCGCCCAGGTTGCGATGTTCCTCCACCCGCGCTTCGAGCGCCACTTCGTCGACGGGCCGCGACTTCCCGATCATGTGCAGGAACCCCGCGGTCGCCAATCCGTAGAGCGCCTTCCCCACCTCGAACTCACCGGCGCCGGATGCATCGATCAACGCGGTCACGTCGCGGCGCCCATCGATGAGCGGCAGCAGCTGCTCCTGCAGCGGCGTCAGTTGCGCCTCGCTCGCCGCGAGACGTCCGTCATCGACGCCGAAAATGATGTCGAAGCTCGGGATCTTCTTCTCGATGAGGCTCCACTCGTCCACCCGCCGCGCGCCCTCGAGCAGCAGCGACTCCGGGTTGATCGAGACGAGGAAATCGTGCTCATCGGGCCGGATGTCGCCCTCGAAGCTGAACGTTCCCTGCGTCCACGTGAAGAGATAGTAGACCGCCTCTTCGATCTGGATGCGGATGTAGCGGTGCAGCTCCTCGCGCGAGAGGATCTGCTGCTCGATGAGAATTTCGCCTAACCGTTTGTGGCGGTGCTGCGTGCCCTGGATGTCGATGGCCGAGTCGAGCTCGGTCTGCGTGAGCACGGCGGCCTTGACCAACATGTCGCCTAACCGGTCGCGCCGGTTCACGATCGATGCGTACGAGATGCGGCCGCGGTCGAAGTAGATGTACCCGAAGTTGCTGCGGTCCGTGACGCTGAGACAGCCGGTCTTCTGTCCCATGGCCAGGAGCTGCAGCACGTCCGGCAAGCTCGCTTCGCGCAGACTGCCCTTGATCGCCATCTATCGGAACTCCTCGATCGCCCGACCGGAGAGGTCGGGCCAGTCCCAGATCACTTTTTCTTCATCGAGGAACATCGGGTCGGCGGGATGCCCGGTGCCGTTGTGCGCCACCGCCGGCGCGGCGAGCCTGCCCTCGAGCTCCTTGCGGGCAAAGCTCGCCGTGAGCGGCACGCCCACGACGTCCGCGGCCTGCGTCAGCCGCTGCACGGTGCTCGTGATCTCGGACACGCTTCCCACGGCGCGCGCCGCCAGATAGTCGACGAGCGACCGGTCGTGGCGCACGTCGGCCGCGGCGAGCGACCGCGCGTACAGCCGCTCGCGCAGCACATGATCCGGCGCCTGCATCTCGACCACGAGGCCGCCCTCGAAGCGCGAGCGCAGCCGGTCCTCGAGGCCTTCGATCTGTTTGGGCGCGCAGCGCATCGACAGCACGATCTGCCGGCCGCTCGCGTAGAGCGCGTTGAAGATGTGGAACAGCTCCTCTTGCGTCCGCTCGGTGCCCGCGCATTCGTGCACGTCATCGATGATGAGCACGTCCACGACGCGATACCGCGCGCGCCACCGCTCGATGGCGCCGTCGCGGAGCGCGGCAATGAGCTCCTCGGTGAACTGGGCCGCGCTCACGCAGGCCACCGTGGTCGCGCCCCCGCGGAGGCCGATCAGCTCATTGCCTAACGCATTGAGGAGGTGCGTCTTGCCGACGCCGGACGGCCCGTAGATGACGAGCGGGTTGTACTTCTTGCCCGGTTCTTCGATCACGGTGTCCGCGGCGTGCACGGCCAACTGGTTGGACGGGCCCACCTCGAAGTCCGCGCGCACGAAGTCGGGCGACGGGCCGGGCGGCGGCTCGGCCGCGCCTAACAGACGGGCCACCGCCAGCTCGGCTTCGCCCACCCGCTCCGGGTCGCGGAAGAGATCCGACGCCGGCAGCGCCGCATCGAGCGCCCCGGCCTCGCGCGCCAGCGACTGGAGGCGCGCGACCGCGCTCTCGTACTGGCGCACCGTCGCCTCCACGTCGGGCTCCTCGGTGCTCTCGAGAGCGCGCTCGATCGCCGCGGTCAAGAACCCGGCTTCGCGCCAGCGCGACATCACCTCGAGCAGCCGGATCCGCCACGGCTCGATTTGTTGGGCGACCACCGCGCTCAGATCGCTCAGGAAGCTCGAGAACTCGCTGCCGCCGTTCCGGCTCAGCACCGCGGCCGCGCGCGGCGCCGCTACCGCGGCGGCAGCGTCCGGCCGCTCGCCCAGCACTTCGCGCACGTTCTGCGGCGTCACCGCGCGCTCGCCTAACGTCTGCGACGCGATGAGCCGGTTCAGCGCGCCCTGCAGCTCGCGGACGTTGCCGAACGGGATGCGCGCCAGCTCGTCGAGCACGCCCGCCTCGAACGTCGCGCCGCGCTCGTCGCACTTGAGCCGCACGATCGCCGCGCGGGTCTCGTAGTCGGGCGCGCCGACGTCCACGACGAGCCCGCCCGAGAATCGGGTGATCAACCGCTCGTCGAGGTCCGCGATTTCCGTCGGGGGACGATCGCTGGTCAGGACGATCTGCCGCCCGCCTCGCTGCAGGCCGTTGAACAGCCGCAGAATTTCGGTCTGCGTCTCCCGGCGCCCGGCCAGAAACTGCACATCGTCCAGCAACAGCACGTTGACGTTCTGGTAGCGCTCGCGCAGCGCGTCGACCGCGCTCGACGCGACACTCGCGTTGAGCTCATCTACCAGCTCGTCGACCGTGGAATAGGCGACCTTGAGATCGGGTTGCAGCTGTCGGCCGAGGTGGCCGATGGCCAGCAGGAGGTGCGTCTTGCCCAGCCCCGATCCGCTGTAGATGAAGAGCGGGTTGAACGCAGCGCCCGGCGCCTGGGCCACGGCGCGCGCCGCCGACACGGCGAGCCGGTTCGCCGACCCGACGACGTAGTTCTCGAAGCGGTAGCGCGCGTCCAACTCCACGTCAGCGACTCCCTGCGTGCGCGGTCGACGGCGTCGCCGGACTGCCGGACGTGCTCAAGCGCCGGAGCACGAGCTCCGAGATGCCGCGCAGCGTTTCGAACACGCCGGTGCCGTGAAGCGCGCCGGCCGGGTACGCGGGCACGCCGCGGAAGTTGAGCGCGTCGCCTAACGT
>DAHUXU010000103.1 GCA_027307005.1 Gemmatimonadota bacterium | reverse complement strand
GCACGATCACGAGGCCGCTGCCGCTCGCGCTCGTCGCCGGCATCCCGCGCCCATCGTCCGCGACATCCAATTCGACGGCGCGATCATTCTGCCGGATCGTGACGTCGACCGTGTGTGCGTCGGCGTGTTTGAGTGCGTTGGTGATCAGCTCGTTGAGGACGATGGCCACGGCGCTGGCGCTGCGCGCCGGCAGCGTGGCGCCGCCGATCACGTCGCAGCGCACGCGATCGCCGGCGCCAAACACATCGAGCGCACCGTTCGCCACCGCACGCGCGAGCGACGCGAGCTCCACTTCGCTGGCGTGCGGCAAGAGCGAATCCTGCAGCGCCGCCATGCTGCGCAATCGCGCGATCGCGACGTCGAGCGCTTCGGGCAGCGCGCGCGGAGGCGCGCGATGACGCTCGAGCACCAGCAGCGCCTGGATCGCCGCAAGATTGTTTCGCACGCGATGCTGCAGCTCGCGCAAGAGCAGCGCGGTGGCCTCGGCGTCGCGCCGCGCGCGCTCGTACAACCGCCCATTCTCCGCAGCGAGCTCCGCCAGCGTGGTGCTCAAGCGCACCATCTCACGCTCGGCGTGCCGGATGCGGACCAGCTCTTCGACGCGATCGGCCACGTCCGCGGACGGCGTGGATGCGCGCAGCCACACGTCGGGCGCCGCACCGTTAGGCCGCTGCCGCGGCGCCGCCGTGAGCGCCACGATCGGCAACAGCGGCATCTGAAAGCGGGCCTTGAGGCGGCGCGCGATCGGCAGCACAATGGGACGAGTCGCGGCGACGATCACGGCTTCCACCCGCTCGTCCACCGAGTCCACGGCATCGGCGGGCGTTGCGTGTGCGACGCGAAAGTCCAGCCGCTCGAGGGCACGGGCCAACGCACGCGTCGCCGCCGCGGCGCGCGCATTCGCTTTCGGAGGAGCCACGATGACGATGCGTGCTTCGGACATGTGCGAGCTCGCTGATCGACCGGCCAGAACGGACTCCATGGAGTCGAGGGTCCGTGTCTTGCAGGCTGTACGTCAATTCAAGATGCCACGACGGAGCCACCATTGCCATCGCCGCTACGAATCTTGATCGCCGAGGATGAGAGCGTCACCGCGCTGGGCCTCGAGCAAGATCTGCGCTCGCTCGGCCACAGCGTGATCGGCATCGCTGCCGACGGTGTGACCGCCGTATCCATGGCGCGCACCCTGAGCCCCGACCTCGTGCTGCTCGATGTGCGCATGCCGCATCTCTCGGGCCTGGAAGCGGCGGAGCGGATCCACGTCGACCGGCCCGTCCCGATCATCATCGTCACGGCCTACAGCGACGCCGAAACGTTGGGCCAAGCGGCAACGCTGCCGGTGTTTCACTATCTGGTAAAGCCGGTCACGGCCGCCCAACTGAGCGCAGCCATCGCGATCGCCGAAGCGCGCCACGAAGAGTGGATGAAGCAGCGCCACGAGACCGACGACCTGCGCAAGCGACTCGAGGATCGGAAAATCATCGAGCGTGCTAAGGGAATTCTCATGGAGCGCGACTCGATCAGCGAGAGCGCAGCGTACAAGGTGCTGCAGCGCACGAGTCAGAGCCGCAACATGACGATGGCGGAGCTGTCGCGCAGCCTGCTCGCGGCGGAAGAGCTCATTCGCGCGCCGTCGAGCGCTGCGTCGGGCGCTGCGCGCGTCGAGCCGCGCCGCGAGTCGTCCCGCGAATCGCCGCGCCGCGAAAGTCCCTGACGCGACGGCCATCGTTGCCGGTGACGAAGCATCGCTCTAGCTTCCGCGCACACGACCAACGGAGGAATAGCGCGGATGTCCGCACCAGCTCCAACGACCGCGGGCTCGAGCCCGGCGGTCGGCGACGTCGCTCCCGACTTCACTGCTGATTCCACGGCCGGGTCGCCGGTCACGCTCTCCTCGTTCCGCGGAAAGAAGCGCGTGCTCATCGCGTTCTTCCCGCTCGCATTCACGAGCACGTGTACGGCCGAGCTGTGCGACATGAGCGACGACTTCGACCAGTTCCTCGACAGGGACGTGGTCATTCTGCCGATCAGCGTCGATTCGGTGCCCGCGCTGCGCGAGTTCAAGGCCAAGCACGACATGCGGGTCGACCTGCTCAGCGACTTCAAGCGCGACGTGTCGCGCGCCTACGGCGTGTTGATCCCCGAGCGGTTCTTCGCCAATCGCGCGTATTTCCTCATCGGCACCGACGGCCGCATCGCGTGGCGGCACATCGAGGATTCGCCGGGACACAAGCGGACCAACGACGAAATCCTAACGCAAATCGCCGCCACGGCGTGAACCGGGGCGGCGATCCATGGCGGCGCGGGCGGACGCCTACCGGCGCGCTTCGTTAGGCGCGGACTCGGATCCGCTCGCCGCCATGCGCTCGCCGGTCGATGCCGATGGGTTGGATCCGCGCGCTGCCGTCTCGCGCGCCGGCTGCGATGCGACTTCCTTCTCGCCGTGCTTGGCGATCTGAATCTTCCGCGGCTGCGGCAGCGCAGCCTTCGGAATGTCGACCGTCAACAGGCCGTCGTGGAACGAGGCCTTGATCTGCGACTCGTCGACCCCGGCCGGTAGCTGGAACGACCGGAAGAACGAGCCGTAGCTCCGCTCGACCATGTGATAGCGGTCCTTCTCGTCGCGTGCGGTCTCGGAGTGCTTCTCTCCCGTAATCGAGAGCACACCGTTCTCCACGTTCACTTCGACGTTTTCCGGCTTGATGCCCGGCAGCTCCACGTCGATGGCCAACGACTTCTCGGTCTCACGGACGTCCACAGCGGGCGTCCAACGAGAACGCTCGCTGCCTCCAGCCATATCGTCGAACAGCCGGTCGATCTCACGGCGGAGCCCGAACAACGGCCGCGTTTCGCCGCCGAAGAACGGAACGAGTGAGCTTCCACGGTACGCCATAATAATCTCCTGTGTTCAGGGTGGCGCTGACCGGCAAAGCAACCAGCGTACCGGAATTTGTTGCCGATTTTGCCCAATTCGCTGCCTGGCTGACAGGCAACTGTCGAATTCGCAGGAAGATAAGGAGGGCAGAGTTCTTCGGTCATCTTGTCCGCCGGTGGGTCTGTGCCTTAGGTTAGTGAGACCTGCCAATTCGGGGATCCGTGCCTCGTCAACCACGTGTGGCGCCGTCGGATGCTCAAGTCGATAGCTCGTGCAGTGAACTTCTGCTTCTGATCGCTTCGCTTGCACAGCGACTCGCGAATGGAGCAGCCGCTTCAGCGCTTTCCGACCCGCTGGATGATTTGCTCGAGACCTTGCGATCCGGTCTCGATCTGGATGAGTGCTCTCTGTGGCGTGTGTCGTCCGACTCGAGCGAGGATGGCGCCGAGCGATTGGCGCGTGCGCCGGGTGGAACCATCGAGCTCACCGTCGATCAGCTGCCGGCGCCGTACGGATCACGCGCGGGGCGCGCGGCGGACGCGATCGTTCTGACGCCGCTTGGCGTGTCGCATCGCGATGGCAGCGACGGCACGCTGGCGACGATCCGGGGTGCTGCGCTGTCGCCGCTCGAACGCACGGTGCTGACCACGGCAGGATTTCTGGTCGGGTCGGCGCTTGCCTCGGATGAGAGCGCGCGGCGGGCCGCGGAAGCGGTGGTCGAGCGGACGCGGCAGATAGACGAGCAGCGCCGGTTCATCGAGCGCATCGTGGATTCGCTCCCGGTGGGCCTGTACGTGGTGGATCGCGAGTACCGGGTGCACGCGTGGAACCGGAAGCGGGAGACCGGCCTGCAAGGCGTGCTGCGCGAGGAAGCGTTAGGCCGCACGATCTTCGAGATCTTGCGCCGCCAACCCGCGGACATGCTGCGCCAGGAATTCGATGACGTGTTTCGCACCGGCGCCATGACGCAGTTCGAGATGACATCGAGTGCGGCCGGAGAGCTGCGCACGTACCGCGTGTCGAAGATTCCCATGCGCATCAACGACGCGGCGGTGACGCACGTGATCACCATCGGCGAGGACATCACGGAGTGGAAACGCGCGCACGAACGCGTGGCCGAGGCGCAGCGGCTGGCTGCGTTAGGCCAGCTGTCGGCGGGCGTGATGCACGAAATCAACAATCCGCTCGCCACGATCGCCGCCTGCGCCGAGAGCCTCGCCTTGCAGCTCAACGAGAGCAGCGTGCCGGCGCCGTTGCACGATGCGATCGCCGAGTACACGCGCATCATCGATCACGAAGTGCATCGCAGCAAGCGCATCGTCGATGGCCTGCTCGACTTCAGCCGGCCGCGCGGCGACACGCGCGAGGCGGTGGATCCGAACGACGTGGTGGAACACACGCTGTTCCTGCTCAAACATCATCCGCGCTTCAAGCACGTTCGCGTCGAAGCATCGCTCGAAGCGGATGCCGAGCCGCCGGTGCTCGGCAGCCGCGAGCAGTTGGCGCAGGTGCTCATGGCGCTCTTGCTCAACGCGAGCGACGCGATGGATGGCGCGGGCCGCGTCGCGATCCGGAGCCGAAACGATGCGCCGGAATCCGGCGTCGTCATCGAGGTGGAAGACCAGGGGCGGGGCATCGCCGGCAGCGATTTAGGCAGGTTGTTCGAGCCGTTTTATACGACCAAGTCGCCGGGCCGGGGCACCGGTCTCGGATTGTCCATCTGCTACGGCATCGTGGCCGATCATGGCGGGCGCATCGAAGTGGAGAGCCAGCTCGGTGTGGGCAGCACGTTTCGCGTGCACTTGCCGGCGGGGCAGGCCAAGCCGACGACGGACGGCCAGGGCAAGGAGAAAACGACATGAGAGGCGACGCACGGATCAAGGTTCTGATCGCGGAAGACGAGCCGAATCTCGGCGCGCTGCTGGAGAAGTTTCTCGCCGGCCGCGGTCACGAGGTGCGGACGTTCACCGATGGGCGGGCAGCGTTAGACGCGCTGCGCGCCGAGGCATTCGACGTGGCACTGCTCGACATCGTGATGCCGGAGCTCGATGGGTTGGAGGTGCTCCGGCAGGTTCGTGAAGACGTGTCGCCGCCGGAGGTGATCATCATCACCGGCAACGGCACGATCGAAACGGCCATCAGCGCGATGAAGCTCGTCGCCTACGATTACCTGAGCAAACCGTATCGGATGGCGGAGATCGAAGTGCTCGTGCGCCGGGCATGGGAGAAGCGCCAGCTCTCGCTCGAAAACACGCTGTTGCAGTCGCGGTTGGCGCGGGCGGACGCGGTGCCGGAAGTGGTGACGCAGTATGCGCCGATGAAAGCGGTGCTCGCGCTGGTGGAGCGCGTCGCGAAGAGCGATTCGGCGGTGTTGGTGTCGGGCGAGAGCGGCACCGGC
>DAHUXU010000261.1 GCA_027307005.1 Gemmatimonadota bacterium | reverse complement strand
CATCGCGCTGGCCTTCGACCGCTCGCGCGCCGACCGTGCGCCGCGCCTCGTGTCCGCGCGTCTCACCGGCGGCGGCGAGTTGCGCGATGATGCGCGATACACGATCGTCCTCAACGACTTCATGGCCACCGGCGCCGAGGGCCGAATCCTGACGGAGGCCGCAACCGGCGACGAGACGCTCGCTCTCGACGACCTCGACGCGCTGGTGGCCTACCTGCGATCGCGCACCCAGCCCGTCGCCGCGCCTAACGATACGCGCATCACGATCTCGCACCCATGACCGACCGGCTCATCGTCTTCGTCAACGGCGCCAAACTGGATGTCGCCGCCTCGGCCGCCGCCCTCGATGCGGTGCGGGCATGGGACGCCGACGCTGCCGCCGCCGTCGAGCAGGGCACGCGCGCGCTCACCGACAGCCGCGGTCTCGCCCTTGCGCCCGAGTCGCCCCTCTACGCGGGCGCCAGTCTCCGCGTCGGCGCCGTGCGCGATCGCGACGACGACGATGCAGACCTGCTCCACTGACGTGCCGGCGATAACCAGCGACCTGCTTCGAGCGCTGCCCAAGGCGGAGCTGCATTGTCACCTCGATGGCAGCATCAGGCCATCGACCCTTCTCGAATTGGGCCGAGAATACAAGCAGCCGATGCCGGCCGCGGGCGTGGAAGCGTTGGCCGAGCACATGGTGGTGCGCGATGCGCACAACCTGGAGGACTATCTGGCGCGATTCGGCACGACGCTCTCCGTGTTGCAGCACGCCGACGCGCTCGAGCGCGCCGCCTACGAGCTCATCGAGGACGCGGCACGCGACGGCGTCCGCTACATCGAGATGCGGTACGCGCCGGTGCTCAACACGCGCGCCGGTCTGTCGTTAGGCGAAACGGTCGACGCCACGCTGCGCGGCATCGCGCGCGGCGAGCGCGACCACGGCACGCGCGGCCGCATCATCATTTGCGGCCTGCGCCAGCTCTCGCCCGACGTCTCCCTCGAGCTGGCACGACTCGCGGTAGCCTACCGCGATCGCGGCGTCGTGGGCTTCGACCTCGCCGGCGCCGAGCTCGATCACCCGGCTCGCGACCACGCCGCGGCCTTCGCGCTGGCGCGCGAGCACGGCCTCGCGTGCACCGTCCACGCCGGCGAGGGCGACGGTCCGGGCTCCGTGAGGCAAGCGGTGCACGACTGCGGCGCCGACCGGCTCGGCCACGCCACCCGCCTCATCGAAGATGAGCGCCTCACGCGCGTCGTGAACGAGCGGCGCATCGCACTCGAAGTGTGCATCACCAGCAACGTCCAGACGCGCGCCGTGGCGAGCTACGATGCGCATCCCGTCCGCCAGTACTTCGACCGCGGCCTCCTCGTGGTGCTCAACACCGACAACCGTCTCATGAGCGGCACCACACTCACCGACGAATACCTGCACGCGGCGCGGCATCTCGACTTCACCTTCGCCGAGCTCGCCGCCATCGCGCGCAACGGGTTCGCGAGCGCGTTCGTGCCGGCGGCCGAACGGGACGCGATGCTCGCCGACGCCGATCGCGAGATCGCGCGGCTGGCGGCGTGTCCGTGACATCCCCGGCCGTCGACGCCGCCGACGTCGTCGACCGCGCTGCCGCCGCGTTAGGCGCCAGCCTCGGCGATTGCTCGCCCGGATTCGCGCTCATCCTCGGCTCGGGGCTCGGCGGGCTCGCCCGCCGGATCGATGCGGTCCTCGACCTGCCCGTCGGAGACGTGCCGGGCTTCCCATCGGCGGGCGTCGCGGGGCACGCCGGCCGCATCATCGCGGGCTCGCTCGATGGCGTGCACGTGCTGGCGTTCGCGGGGCGCTCGCACTTCTACGAAGGCCACGAGCCGGCCGCGGCCGCCCTGCCGGTGCGCCTCGCCTATGCGTTAGGCGCGCGGTCGCTCTTCGTGAGCAACGCCGCGGGCGGCATCCGACCCGCGCTCCGCCCGGGCGACCTGATGATCATCCGCGATCACATCAATCTCATGTGGCGCAATCCGCTCGCCGGTCCCGTGGCCCGGCACGAAACGCGGTTCCCCGACATGTCTGCGCCGTACGACGCGGAGTTCGTCGCGGTGCTGCGCGGTGCTGCCGCACACGCGCGCATCGCGGTCGTCGAAGGCGTGTACGCCGCGGTGCTCGGCCCATCGTACGAGACGCCCGCCGAAATCCGCATGCTCGAGTGGATGGGCGCCGACGCCGTCGGCATGTCCAGCGTCCCCGAGGTGATAGCGGCCCGCGCCCTCGGCATGCGTGTGGCGGGCGTCTCGCTCATCACCAACCCTGCGGCGGGGCGCGGCGCCGCGCCGCGCGACCACGACGAGGTCCAGTCCGCCGCCGCCCGCGGCGCGGACGACGTCGAACGCCGCG
>DAHUXU010000206.1 GCA_027307005.1 Gemmatimonadota bacterium | reverse complement strand
CGACCTTGATCGTGCTCGTTGAAACGACGTCGCGGGCGACGCGTTGGTCGCCAGGGTCGGATTCCGTCAAGACGCGCGGATTGGCGCGCGTCGTCGTACTCGACGGATCGCCGAACAACCCGTTGGTCGCATCGCCGGTGTTGGTCGTGTAGACGTACACCGGACCGAGGTTCAGGTTTAGCGCGTTCGTCGTGTCGACGAACGACGAATCCAGGTCGAGCGCCGCCGCCGAGAGCGCGGTCTGATCGATCGACCCATTCGTTGCAAAATCGCGGTAGGCGAGGTAGACGTTGACCTTCGCCGTGAGCGCTCGGTTGAACCTGTCGAACGTACCCGGCTCGTCGAACCCCGCAAAGCCGGACGGCAGCGAGAACGGGAACGGCGAGTTGATCCCGGCTTTCAGCTCGGCGTCCGCGGAATCGAGCAGCGCGACGATGAACCGCAGCGCGTCCGGCTTGCAGACGATCGCCGCCGGCGGATCCGTCGGCGGAACGTCCACCGCGATCGGGATGCCAGCCGTGTCGCGCGACTCGAGCGCCCGCAGGTACAGCAGCGCCTTCATCGTGCGAAGGTAGCCCTGCGCCGAGTTGATCTCATCGCCCGTTAGGACGCCGGTCGATGGATCGACTGCGGCGATGCCGTCGATGCCGATGTTTGCCAGCCGGATGCCGTCGTACGGCCAGAGCGCCGTGCCAAGGAAGCCGCTGGGATCGACGCTCGTGCCGAGCAACTGCGTGACAAACCGCGGTTCGGACGTGGTGAGGATATAGGCGTCACGACCGATGATCTCGTTGATGGTAATCTCGGTTTCGTTGTTCGCCCGGTCTCTGCTCAGCACACCCACGGCGAGCGCCGCGACCTGCGACCTCGACGTGATCTTGGAAAAGCTGCTGACACTCGCGTTGTTCAGGTCGGGGCGATTGACGTCATTGCACGCCGCGACCGCGAACGCGCAGAGCATCAGCGCGAGATTGCGGAGTTGCATAACTCTCCTGCTGCGCGAGAGGAAAGCCGCTGGAGTCAGTGATGGCGCGCGCATTAGAAGTCCACCCCGACCGTGAAGAAGAAGCTGCGAGACGGGGGATACGGCGCGACATCCTGTCCGCGGTTGATGTTCTGGTTGCCGAAGTTGCTGACTTCGGGATCGAGGCCGAGGTACTTGGTCCAGGTGTAGAGGTTCCGGCCGCTCGCCTCGAGGCGAACCGCGGTTGCTGCGCTGCCGAACACGCCATGCACGAGCGAGGGAGGCAGCTCATACGACAGCGTGACCTCGCGTATCTTCACGAATCCTGCAGGCTCGATGTAGTCCGTGACGCCGTTGAAGAAATTGTTGGCGCGGATCGCGGCCGCCGCGGTATCACCGGCGGTGCCGTTCAGGTCATACAGCGCCTGCGTCAGGTTCACGGCGTTACCCCCGTGATGCCAATCCACCAACGCGTAGAGGTGTACGGGTCCGACGCCGAAGTCGCTCGAGAACGTCATGACGTACTTCGGTAAGGCATCGCCCATCTGGATCAGATTGCCCGCCGAGTCGATGCCGACGAGCTGCGACGGCGAGCGGCCCTGCTGGATGAATCCTTCGCCGAAGATCGCGGCGAACGCGTTAGGCGCTTCGAACGCCGGGACCGGAAGGTTGGTCACGGTGCCTTCGTTGCGGCTGAACGTCACGCGCGCGTTCCAGGAGAAGTCCTTCATCTGCAGCGGGAACCCGCTGATCGACACTTCCGCGCCGCGGTTGCGAATCGACCCGCCGTTGAAAATGCGCGTGGCGAAGCCCGTGCTCGGCGCCAACGCGGCCTGGAGAAGCAGATCGGTGTTGTCCTTCTGATATCCCGTGAGGGAAATCGAGAGACGCGAGTTGAAGAGACCCGCATCGATACCGCCTTCGATCTCACGCTCGCGCTCCGGATGCAGATTCGGATCGGCAACCGTGCCGACCAACGCACCGGTGATCTGGCCGTCGTTCGTGCCGCTGGCGATCGACGTGAACTTATCGCCGTAGTTGGGCTCGTTGCCCGTCTCGCCGAAGGCCGCGCGAATCTTGAACTGATTGAATGCGCCGAACGTCGGCAGCTGGTACGACGCCGCGAACTTCGGGAAATAGTACATCCGATTCACGAACGCGTTGTTCGTGCTGCGCTGTCCTAACAGACCCGCCGACAGGTACAACTTCTGGTCCATGAGGAGCACTTCTTCCTGGCCGAACAGCGCCAGCGTGCGAATCGACGAGCGATTCTCGAACACGTTCACCGCCGAGCCGCGGTCGATGTTCGACTGCGAGCCCAGCAGGTTCTGGGTCACGACGTTGGTCTGCGTGATGTCGTCGTAGCCGCGCCGGAGGCCGAGCGACGTGGTCGCCGAGAACCCGTTATCGCCGTTCAACCACTGGTGCTTGAGGGTGAGCGCGACCGGCGCGCGCGTTTCGCTCGCGTTCTCGTCGGTGGCCGTGCCATCCAAACCGTCCGCCGGCTCCCAGTACAGCTGCGGCGGCGAATACAGGTTGGAGCTGTAGGCGTAGTGGTCGATGCCCAAATCGAGGATCGCCTGCAGGCTCTGCGGACCGGACGTGAACACGGTGTAGGTCGCGTCCACCGATCCGAGGAACCGGTACACGTCTTCCGGGGTGCGCACGAGCGCGATCGTCTGCAGCGGATTGCTTCCGTTAGACAGGAACGGATTCACCGGATAGACGCCGTTTTTCGGCTCGAAGTCGAAGAACGTCGGCGTAGCCGAGAACACGATGTAGGGGCTCACGTTCACGTTGTCGTTGTTGCTGATGCCGCGCTTCGTCAACGAGTGAATGAGGTTCGTGTTCACCTGCAGCTGCAGCTTCGAACCGAACATCTGCGTCAGGTTGCCGCGCAACGACTGCTTGTCGTAGCCGGTGTTCTTCATGATGCCGTTGTCGTGCGATTCGAGGCCGGACACGAAGTACTGCGTGTTCTCGCTTCCGCCGCTGACGCTCAGATCCGTCTCGTACGAGAGGCTCTTGTCCCCGAACATTTCGTTCTGGAAGTCGTGGAAGCCGCCATTGTCCTGGAACCATTGCTCGACCGTCGCCGTGTCGATGGCCTTCCCCACGAATGCCTCGGCGTCCGCCAGGGAGAAGCGACGCAGGTCGATCGTGTGCGCGAGGCGGTTGCTGCCCAAGCGCTGTGTGACAGAGAAGCGCGGCTTGCCAGCCTGTCCGCGCTTGGTCGTGATCACGACCACGCCGTTGGCCGCTTCGGATCCGTAGATCGCGGCGGCGGACGGTCCTTTCAGTATTTCGATCGACGCAATGTCGGAGGGATTCAGGTCGGCGATGCGGTTCACGCCGTTGTCCTGGTTCGACTGGCCCATCCCGCCGGCCGACTGCGTGAGCGCGTTCAGGCCGTTGTTGATGGTGGTGTTCGAGATCGGCAGGCCATCCACGACGTACAGCGGCTCGGAATTGCCGAAGATCGACGTGACGCCACGCATCTGGATCTGCATGCCACCGCCAGGCGCGCCGGAGTTCGACGAGACCATGGCGCCGGCCACCTTGCCGGTGAGCGCATCGTCGAGCGTCTGCGCATGCGTGTGCGTGAGATCTTCCGCACCCACCGTACCGACGTCGTTAGCGACGTTTGCTTTCGAGACCTGCGTCGCTTGTCCCGTGATCACCATCTGGCTGAGTTGCAGCACGTCAGCCTTGAGCTGGATGGTGATTTCGTTCTGGTCGGCACCGAGTGCGACGCTCTTGGCCTGATAGCCGATGCGTTTGACGTCGAGCGTGATCGCGCCGGCGGGAGCGTTGGCGATTGTGAATTTTCCCGCGGCGTCGGTGTAAGCACCGATGGGCACGCCTTTCACGGCAACCCGCACGGAGAGAATTGGTGCGCCCGACTCGATGTCGGTCACCGTTCCGTGGATTGCCCGTTGCGCAAGTGCGGCTGGACTGCACAGGAATGAGAGCAGCGCCGCGTAGCGAAAGACACGACAGGTTCGCACGTAACCTCCTGCATGCGGGAGAAGGGAGAGACGCGAGCCTACATCGTCTCCCAGCGAGTAGACCCGAACTAGCGACGTTAAATACATGTCATCACTTCGTCAACACTCGCCGACCTCAGCAGCACAACTGTCAGACGCACAAACAACACGGCCCTCTGGTGAGGGCCGTGTGTGGTCAAGACTACGTCAAATATTCGTTCGTCGCGGCCGTCGTACGGGCTGTGGACGCGCGGGACAGAAATTACAGGGACAACAGGTACTGCACGAGATCGGCCTTCTGTTGATCGGTGAGATTGAGTCCTTTTGCCGCGTCATAGCGGTTCACGACATCGAGCAGTGTCGCTGCACTGCCGTCGTGAAAGTACGGGGGATGCTGCCAGACGCCGCGGAGGGGCGAGGTGCGCCACTTTTTCGTTGCGGTGCGCAGGGCGTACGTGGAATCCGTGGGAATTTCGGCCGGCAAGTGCAGTCGTTCGTTTGCGTCGGTGAAAGTCGATCCGACGTGACACGTGGAGCACTTGCCCTGGCCCTGGAAGACGAGCTTGCCTCGCGCGGCGGCCACGGAGTCGAAGCTGCCGGCGGGCGGCGCCGGCGCCGCAAGGCTGAGCTCGTACGCCTGGAGCGCGGGGAGTTTGGGCGCGACGGAGTCGGGCAGCTGCACGACGTCGATGCCGAGTCGGGGGTCGGAGAAGGAGCCCTGGCCGTGCATCTGGGTGACGGCGACGTATTGGTTCCAATAGGCTACTTGTTGTCCGTCGCCGGTGAACGTTTCGCTGTGGATGCCCGCCAAGCCGTACGCCGGCGGTATCACCGTCGGCCCGTTCTGACCGTCGAAGTTGAATCGAGGATCGTACTTGCCGGCGCCCCACGACTTGTAGACGGCCTTCTGCGCCGCGCTGAGCGCGGGCGAAAGCGCGATGATCGCCCCGGGATTCAGGTCCCGGTTAGGCCAACCGTCGAGCCGCGAGCCGATGCCCGGCGCGATCCGGTTGTCCACGGTCGAGTGGCAGAGCGCGCACGTGATGCCCACCGTCACGATGTTGTTGTTGGAATCGACCGTCGCCTTGACGCCGACCACCGCGCCTAACTTGAGCAACGCGACCGTGGTCGCCGGGCTGTGGAGATCCACCTGGCCCGTCTCGATCGCCTGCAGCACCGCCGGCGGCAACGTGTCCGCGTCGACCTTGAGGCCGACCGCCAGCGCGGTCGTAGGGTCGACCGCAGTCTGGATGACGGTGTTCATGTGCAAGGTATCGGTCCAGAACTTCTCGTCTCCGTAGGTATCGAACCGGAAGATTG
>DAHUXU010000187.1 GCA_027307005.1 Gemmatimonadota bacterium | reverse complement strand
ATGTCGATGCCGTTCGTTGAAGAGTCGGAAAACATTCCGGCGCCAGCGCAGGCACCAGAAGCAGCATCGCGTGACCCACTTTCGATCCCCGCCGAAGTAAAGGCAAGCATTCGCATCTTGGTAGTCGACGACGACCGCACGTTGCGTGAGGGATGCGCGAGCGTGCTACAGCTCGACGGCTACAACGTCACCTTCATCGGGCGCGGTGATGAAGCGCTCGAGATGGTTCGGCGCCGCAAGTTCGACATCGTGCTCGTGGATCTCTATCTCACGCCGGTGTCGGGTATCGACATTCTCAAGGCGACGCTCGAGACGCACCGCGATACGATCGTGGTGGTGATGACGGGCAATCCAAGTGTGACGTCGAGCATCGAGGCGTTGCGCGCAGGCGCCTGGGATTATCTGCCCAAGCCGTTCTCGGCGACGCACCTGCAGGTGCTCGTCGGTCGTGCGTCGCATGCGGTGATGGTGGCGCGAGAGACCAATGACTTGCGACTACAACTTGTACAGCAGAGCGGAAACAGCGACAAGATCACGCTGCTGGGAGTGTCGCCGGCGTTTCGTCGCGCTGTGGAGCTCGCGAGAAAGGTTGCGTCGACCGATGCGTCGGTGATGATCACGGGGGAGAGCGGAACAGGAAAGGAAGTGATCGCTCAATTCATTCATCACCATAGCCGGCGCGCGAGTCGAAAGCTGGTGCCGATCAACTGCGCGGCGCTGCCGGAGCCGTTGCTCGAGAGCGAGATGTTCGGGCACCGAAAGGGTGCGTTCACCGGCGCGGATCGCGACAAGCCAGGCCTGCTCGAGACGGCGAATGGCGGCACGTTGTTCCTCGATGAGCTGACGGAAATGTCGCACCCGATTCAGGCGAAGCTGCTGCGCGTGCTCCAGGACGGTGTGGTTCGTCGGGTTGGTAGTGAGCAGCAGGATGCGGTGGTCGACGTCAGATTCATCTCGGCGACCAACCGCGATCCGCAGGATGCCGTGGGCAAGGGAGTGCTGCGCGAGGACCTCTTCTATCGGCTTCGCGTCGTGCCGATCAAGCTGCCGCCGCTGCGTCAGCGACTGGAAGACATTCCGTTGCTCGCGAATCACTTTCTGGCGCACTACTGGGCCCGTCATCGGTTGCCGGGAGACCCGCAGCCCAAGCTAACGGACGGGGCGTTCGACTTCTTGCGATCGCGGCCTTGGCGGGGCAACGTGCGAGAGTTACAAAATGTTATCGAACACGTTGCGGTATTGAGTGAGCCAGGACAGCCGATCCAACCGTCAGATATACCAGTGTATGATGACGGTCCGGCTCCGGCGGCGAAGAGTGCGTTGCCGATGTCGATGATGGACGAGCCGTACCATGCGGCGAAGGACCGATTGATCGCAGAGTTCGAGAAGGAATACCTGACGCGCCTTTCGGCGCGGGCGGGCGGAAACATGTCTCGCGCCGCACGACTCGCGAACATCGACCGCACGACGCTGTATCGTCTCATGGAGAAGCACAACGTGCGGCGTGACGAGCTGACTGGTTCAGGCGAGTGAGGTCGCGCGCCCCGCGCGCGACCGCGACGGCGCGCGAGCCTGAGCGCGTCGAGCGTTCATCGGGTGGCAGCGGCGCAGTGCGCGCCGTGTCACCCGTCGTCTCCCTTGCCGTCCCGGATCTGCGAATTGCGAAGCCGCTGCGCGAGGCGTTGCGCCGAGCCGCCGATCGCGTGGCTGCCTTGCCGGCGGCTGTCGAGCAGGGGACGCATGCGGACGATCTGCGCTTCCAGCTCGAGGCATTGCAGGCTGCAATCTCGCAAGCCGCCGCCGGTGAGACGCCGTTGCTCGAGCGCGCGGCGCCGGCCGTGCCTGTCCAGAAAGTCCTCAATCTGTTGCGCGCGTCCTTAGTCGCCGAGCTCTCGAGCCTGCGGGAAGCCGTTCCGGCGGGCGACATCATTTCGCTCATGAGCGCGATCGAGGACGTGCAACTAGCCCTCGACCGCGACGAGGCGCACCGGTTCGCGTCGCGACTGTCGGGTGCGGGCGGTCTCGAGCTGATCGTCGAAGTGGCGCACGATCTCCGGTCGCCGTTGGCATCGATACTGTTTCTGGCGGAGACGCTTCGAAAGGCGCAAAGCGGTGTCGTGAATCCGGTGCAGGAGCGTCAGCTCGGTCTCATTTACAGCGCGGCATTCGGGCTGAGCGCAATGGCGAGCGATGTGATCGAGCTGGCGCGGGGCGGCGATCGCCTGGTGGACACCGCGCTGGTGCCGTTCTCGGTGGCCGATCTCATGCGCTCGGTCCGCGACATCGTGCTTCCGATGGCGGAGGAGAAGGGCCTCACGGTACGGCTCACGACGCCGGATGCGGATTTTCGGTTAGGCCATCCGGGCGCGTTGAACCGCGTGCTGCTCAATCTCACGACGAACGCGCTCAAGTTCACGAGCGAAGGCCACGTCGAGCTCACGGCCAAGCAGCTGTCGCGGACGCGCCTTTCGTTCTCGGTGCAGGACACCGGACGGGGGATACCGCCCGAGGTGATGAGCTGTCTCTTCGAGACGTTTCGGAGGCGGCGGAACGCCGGCGAGTATACGTTCTCGAGTGCCGGCCTGGGGTTGTCGATTTGCCGCAAGCTCGTCGCCGCGATGGGCGGCGCGCTGCAGGTAGATACCGGCGCCGCGGCGGGGACGCGGTTCAGCTTCGAGCTGGATCTGGCGACCGCGCCGCGCCTCTGAGCGCGGCGCCTTTCGTTAGGCGATAGCGCGCGGCGTCACGCCGTGCTCCGTTGCAATCTCGTGCACCTCCGGCGCGGTCAGGATGTCGCGCTCGAGCAGCACCGCCGCGAGTGCGTCCACGGCCTGTTGGTGCTCCCGAACAATCGACTCGGCGCGGCGTGCCTGTGTGGCAAGCAGTGTGCGCACCGCGCGATCGACCTCGCCTTGCAATTGCGCGCTCGGCGGACCGCTCGGCGACGACGGATCGGCGCTGATGAGCCCGACCTCGTCGCTCATGCCGAACTCCGCGACCATGCGGCGTGCAATCGTGGTCGCCTGCACCAGGTCCGCGCCGGCACCGGTCGTGACCGCGTCGGGGCCGAGGAATACGAGCTCTGCCGCGCGTCCGCCGAGTGCTTTGGAAATGACGCCCTCGAGATACGAGCGGGGATGCACGTGGCGGTCCGATTCGGGCGCGAAGTGGGCGGCGCCGAGCGAGCGGCCGCGCGGCTCGATGGTCACCTTGTGCAATCGATCGTCGGGACATGCGACGAGTCCAACCACAGCGTGTCCGGCCTCGTGGATGGCGATGAGACGGCGCTCGGTCTCGGCAACGATGACGCCCGATCGCACGCGACCGAGCAGCACTTTGTCCCGTGCCTGCTCGATGTGCGCGTTGGTGATGCGGTCACTGTCCTGCTGGACGGCGATGATCGCCGCCTCGTTGAGCAGGTTGGCGAGGTCGGCGCCCGAGTGCCCAACGGTAAGTTGGGCGAGGCGCTCGAGATTCACGTCCGGATCCAACGGACGGCCCGACGCGTGGAGGCGAAGGATTTCGGCGCGATCGGTGGTAGTGGGCAGCGGTACTTCGACGACGCGATCGAAGCGTCCCGGCCGGCGCACTGCCGGATCGAGCATATCCTCGCGGTTGGTCGCGGCCATCCAGACAATGCCATCGTTGGCTTCCATGCCGTCCATCTCGACGAGGAGCTGGTTGAGCGTGACTTCCTCTTCGCCGGATCGGTTAGGCCTGCCGCGGCGCCCGCCGAGGGAGTCGAATTCGTCGATGAAGATGATGCACGGCGCCTGTTCGCGGGCGCGCTTGGCCAGCTGGCGCACGCGTCGCGAGCCAACGCCCACGTAGACCTCGTTGAAGTCGGATCCGGCGGCGACGATGACCGGGCATCCGGCCTCGCCGGCGACGGCACGGGCGAGAAGCGTTTTGCCGGTTCCCGGCGGGCCGACGAGGAGGACGCCGCGCGGGCAGCGTGCTCCGAGGGCGCGATATCGATCGGGATTCGCCAGGTACGCGACGACGTCGGAGAGGTCGGCGCGCGCTTCACGTGCTCCGCCGACGTCCGCCAGCGTGAGATGACGTGATGGCGGCGTGGCGACGAACCGCGCCGAGGCCATGATGCCGCGCTGCCGGACCACGACGTACAGCAAGACGCCGACGATGACCGAGAGACTCAGAATCTGGATCAGGAGCTGGACACCGGCCGCGGAGCCGAGGGCGTCCACTGTGACACGGACGCCACTGGTGCTCCATTGCTGGAGGTCGGAGAGGGTTACGGCGCGCGCCGGGACGTTTGCCTGGATGATCGTTTGGCTGCGACCGGCAATCGTCTTGGGCGCATTCAAGGTGGCGATCAAACGCGCGCCGCCATCGTCGACGCGCAGCTCCTTCACCTGATGCGCTCCGAGCGCCTGGGCGAGCTCCGAAAAGGGGACAGTCGGTGCCGGCTGTTGTGCGGGGTGGAGCAGGCGGAACGCCACCAGCGCGAGCACGAGCGACGCGCCGACAGCGACCGCGATCGGCCATGGTCCGGAGATGTGCGGGCGTCGATTGCGATCGGGGCGGCGAAAGTTGCGGATCTGGTTCCGGCGGCTGGGCCGCGGAGCTTTTTCTCGAGGCTGGGCGGGCACGTGGCGTCTGCCAAATGGAGTCTGGCGAGAGGACGCCGCGATGCCCGCGATGTAACGCGTTGCGGGGCGCGACAGTAGTCAGGACACTTTGCGGGTCTTCCTCCGAAGGAAGTCCATCAAGATGAACTGACCCAAGGTCATCGTGTTGGTGAAGTACGCTTTGCCGCGGCTGATGGCGGCAACACGCTTCACGAAATCGACGAGGGCGCGGTCGCGGGCCAGCATGAACGTGTTGATCATGATGCCGCATCGACGGCAGTCGGCCACTTCGCGCAGGGTCTGGGCCGCGACGAGGGCGTCGAGTCCCATCGAGTTCTTGTAGATCGTACCGTTAGGCATCGTGAGTGCGCTCGGCTTGCCGTCGGTGATCATGACGATCTGGCGCATGTCTTTCTTTTGCGAGACGAGAATGCGCCGCGCGAGCTTGAGGCCTTCGGCGGTGTTGGTGTGATACGGGCCGACCTGCGCGTGCGCGAGCCGGGCGAGCGGAATTTCCTCGGCGGAATCGTGGAACAGGACCACGCGGAGCGTGTCGCCGGGGAACTGGGTGCGGATGAGGTGTGTGAGCGCGAGCGCGACTTTCTTGGCGGGTGTGAATCGGTCTTCTCCGTAGAGGATCATCGAGTGCGACGTGTCGAGCATGAGCACGGTGGCGCACGATGACCGGTACTCGGCCTGGCGAACCATGAGGTCCGAGTAATCGAGGTCGATGGGAACGTCGAGATTGCCGTTGCGAATGAGTGCATTCTGCAGCGTGGCGTTCACATCGAGGTTCATGGTGTCGCCGAACTCGTAGGTGCGGCTCGAGGCATCGGCCTCGATGCCGGTGGCGAGATCCGGCGTGTCGTGGCTGCCGAAGCTCGACTTGCCCAACGAACCGAGGAGGCTTCGCAGCGTTTTGAAGCCGAGGAAGTCGATGCCCTTTTCGGTGAGCTGGAACTGGACGTCGCGCGCTGCGGCGCGCGCGAGTCCGCCGGGTCCGGTGACTTCCTGGTGTCCGGCGGGCATCTGCGGCGGCGCCTCGAGCTTCAGATAGCCTTCCTGCACCAGGCGCTGGATGATGTCGTCGAGCAGTTTGGCGAGCTTGGCCGTGCTTTCGCCGTCGTCATCGGCTTCGCCTCGCAGCGCGTCGAGCATCTCCGGTGTAAACTGTCCGCTGTCCATCAACGCATTGAGAATCGCCTCACGCAGGGCTTCCATGGAGCGGTCGGCGTCGCCGCCGAACTCGCCCCAGTATGGGTGCTGCATCTTGCCGCCGGCGAATCCCGATTGGAGCAGGAAATCGGCGAGCTTGTCGAGAAGCGATTGCAGGTCGATGGCATCCGCCATCTCGGGGCTGAACTTCGAATACGTGTGCGACCGCATGCAGCCACCTTGCCATCTGTTGAACCAAAGATCAAGCATCGCGCGCGGCGAGAGCGTGCGCGGCGGCGCTGCGTGATGCTCACCCCTCTATATCTAACACTTCTTTCGTCGTTCGCGTTTCAGTGGCGCTTTCTCCCCCTTCAATGGAACAACGCGGGCGGTCGGTAACGCCGTCCAGCGTCGCGCCGGTGCCCCGGTATCGGAATCCGATTCGGGTGCTGATGGTGCATCGCAATTTCCGGCTGTTCTGGTTGGGGCAGACGGGCTCCGTCATCGGCACGTGGATGGAGTCGGTGGCGCGCGGCTGGTTGGCGCTGCAGCTGACGAACAGCGCGTTCATGGTGGGAGTGGTGTCGGCGGCGGGGTCGTTGCCGGTGCTGTTGCTCACGTTGTACGCCGGCGTGGTGGTGGACCGGCACGCGAAGCTGCGGATGGTGAAGATCACGCAGGCATTGTTGATGGTGCAGGCGGGCATCTTGTGGTGGTTCGACTGGTCGGGGCACATCACGGTGGCGTGGCTCGCTTTGCTGTCGCTTGCCTCGGGCGCGATCAGCGCGTTCGACATTCCGGCGCGCCAGTCGTTGATGATCGAGCTCGTGGGGCGCGAGGACGTGGTGGATGCGATCGCGCTCAACTCGAGCGGGTTCAACGTGGCGCGGGTGATCGGGCCGGCGGTGGCGGCCCTGGTGATCGACCGGTTAGGCCTGGCGTGGTGCTTCGCGATCAACTCGGTGAGCTTTCTTCTGGTGCTGGTGGGTCTGTCGATGATTCGCCTAACGGCGGCGGCGGCCCGGGCAGCGGACGTGTCGAGCGGACAGGCGGGCTCGTCGATGGCGGGGTTGATCGAGGGGCTGCGGTTCATGGCGCGCACGAAACCGGTGGCGATGCTCATGATGCTGGTGGCCGTCTATTCGGTGTTCGGGATTCCGTTTCTCGTCCTGATGCCGGTATTTGCGCAGGACGTGTTGCACGGGAGCGCGCGGACGTACGGGACGCTGTTGGCGGCGGTGGGCATCGGCGCGGTGTTGGGCGCGCTGTCGCTGGCGATGATGGGGCATCGCGCGCGGCGCGGGCACTGGCTCGCGTATGCGTCGGTCTCGTTCTGCGTGTTTCTGTTTCTGTTCTCGTTCACGCGGACGTTGTGGCTGTCGGTGGTGTTGCTCGCTCTGGTGGGATTCGCGATGATCCAGAACAACGCGCTGTGCAACGGTCTCTTGCAGACG
>DAHUXU010000146.1 GCA_027307005.1 Gemmatimonadota bacterium | reverse complement strand
ATCTCGCCCAGCACGTTGTTCTTGATGATGATCACCTTGACCGGCAGCTTGTGCTTGACCAGCGTCGCGACTTCGCCCATGAGCATCGTGAAGCCGCCATCGCCCACGATGCACACGACCTGCCGGCCCGGGAACGCCACGGCCGCGCCAATGCTGTATGGGAGCCCATTGGCCATCGTGGCCAGCGACCCGGAGAGTGAGAACTGCATGCGATCGCTGATGTCGATGTACCGCGCCGACCAGGTCGCGATCGTGCCGCTGTCGGAGGAAACAATCGCGTCCGAGTCGAGCAGCTTGTTCAGCTCATGGGTGACCACCTGAGGTTTCATCGGCATGTCGGTTCGCGTCCCGCGCTTCTGCATCAACGTGCGCCAGTCCTTCATGCGCGACTGAGCCTTCTCGAGAAATCCACGGTCCGCCTTCCGATGCAACAGCGGCAGCAGGGCGCTGAGCACGACGCGGCAATCGCCCACCAGCCCTAAGTCGGCCGGATACCGGAGACCGATTCGCGCAGGATCGATGTCGATCTGCACCGCTTTCGCGTGGCCGGGCTCCGGGTAGAACTCCATGTACGGAAACCCGCTGCCGGCGATGACTAGCGTGTCGCACTCCGCGAGCGCGTCCTGTGACGGCGCAGTACCGAGCAGGCCGATACCGCCCGTAGTGTACGGACTGTCGTCTGGCACGGTTGCCTTACCGAGCAGCGGCTTGATGATCGGGCCGCCTACCACTTCTGCGAGTGCCAGCAGTTCGACCCGACAGCCGAGGCAACCGCGGCCGGCGAGGATCGCTACCTTGGACCCGGCGTTGATGAGGTCGGCCGCTTGTTGCAGGAGAGACTCGGGCGGCACCGAGGGTGCGCCCGCGAAGAGATCGGCGCTGTGTTTGGAAATGTTCGCGCCCGACCGATGCTTGTCGGACGCGGGCCATTCCTGGATGTCTTTGGGAATCGTGATGTGAGCAACGGTGCGGCGGGCGAGCGCCGTCTTGATCGCCTCGTCCACCACGTTGTGGACGTGCGCCGGCCCCATGATGCGCTGATTGTAGGCAGCCACGTCCATGAACAACTTGTCGAGATCGACGTCCTGCTGATAATGCGTTCCGATGAGATCGTGGAACGTGTGTCCCGTGATCGCCAGCACCGGTTGTCCATCGCACTTCGCGTCATAGAGCCCGTTCAGCAGATGTATGCCGCCCGGCCCGGAAGTGGCCAGGCACACGCCAAGACGACCCGTGTACTTGGCATAGCCACACGCGGCAAATGCGGCGGCCTCTTCGTGGCGAACCTGTATGAACCTGATCCGGCTCTGGCGTGTTCGCAGCGATTCGAAGATGCCGTTGATCCCGTCGCCCGGGAATCCAAAGATCGTGTCGATCCCCCAATCGATGAGTCGTTCGACCAGTAGATCGGCTGTCGTGCTTGTCATGCTCGGCCCTCCTGTCGAAGCAGCGTCCGAAGCGAGAACGCCACGACGATGCTTGACGCGGCGCGCGAGCGATGCGATTGCTCGGCATGAATCGTTCCGAGAGAAGCACGACCGAATCGGAAGTCGCGTCGCAGTCGCGGTTGGCGACTGACGTGACGCGTCCCGGACGTCACGCTGAGCCCGACCGGGAGCGGATCGATCGCGTTAGGCAGGCGCTACAGCACGGCGGCGTTGACGCGGTGGTGTGCGCGCTCCCCAAGAACGTGCTGCTCCTTTCCGGTTATTGGCCGGTCGTGGGCACCAGCGTCGCGATCGCCACCCGCGATGGCCGCATCGCGTTGGCCGTGCCGGCCGACGAGGCGGGGTTGGCGGAGGAGGGCTGGGCGGATGAGCTACTGACCTTCACGCCCGGATCGCTTCGCGCGATGCAGCGCGCGGGCGACGCGGTGCGCGCTCCCCTCTCTAAACTGTGCCAGGCACTGCGGTTAGGCGGTTGTCGCGTGGGGTTCGAAGCAGGCGAGGCCGTGCAGGAGTCATCGTACGCGGCCATCCATCTCTACGGGGCAAGCTTCGGCGCCGTGCTCGCGGACGCGGCGCCCGACGCCTCCTGGGTCGCGGCGGACGACATGCTCGCCGAGTTGCGCGCGGTACTAACGCCCCGCGAAGGGCAAGCCGTGTCACGGGCGTGCGGAATCGCCCGAACGATGTTTCGCGATGTGCGACGGCACGTTCGCGTGGGGCGCACCGAAACCGCCATTGCGGCGGCGCTTCGAAGGTCCCTTGCGACGCGCGCGCCGGGCTCCGCCCGCGGCGATGGATTCGTGTACTGCATGGCCGGCGCGCACGCTGCGTTAGCGGCGGGCGCCTATGCCCGGTCGCGCGGCGACGTGACCATCGCGTCGGGCGACGTGGTGCTCGTGCACTGCAATTCCTACCTCGATGGGTTCTGGACCGACATCACGCGGACGTATTCGGTCGGGCCGCCTGAGCCGCGTGTGCGCGCAATGTTCGACGCGATATTCGAGGCGCGCGACGCCGCGCTCGCCGCGTTACGTCCCGGAGTGCAGGCCGCGACCGTCGATCGAGCCGCGCGCTCGGTGTTGGAGCGGCGGGGTTTTGGAACGAAGTTCACGCACTCGACGGGGCACGGCGTAGGCTTCGCCGCGATCGACCACGACGCCATGCCGCGACTGCACCCGGCGTCGCACGACGTCCTAACGAGCGGCATGGTCTTCAACGTCGAGCCGGCGATCTACGAGCCCGGCGTGCTCGGCATCCGGCACTGCGATGTGGTGCTGCTCGAGGCGTCCGGCCCCCGCATCCTAACGGAGTTTCAAACGACGTTGGACGAGCTGGTGCTCCATGAATCGGCGTGATGCGATGCGCCGAACAAGTGCGGCGAGGGGCGCGCGTCGCCTGCGCGATCAAGCCCGCCCTTCCACGCCAACACCGTAGACGTGCACTAACTGGCCGCCGAGCCATCCCGACACGCAGAGAAGTGCGACGCCCACAATCGAAAGCAGCACCGGGACGCTCAGTCCCGTGCCCACGTTGGCGCCGTTCCTCGCGCGCAGCCAGATGTTGATCGCGTACAGCACGACGACCGCGAGATTGATCGCCATGTGCGTCAGAGCAGTTTTCTTGACCGGCGGCGCACCGCCCTTATAGAAGAACAGGTCGATGAATCCCGGGACCGCTGCGCAGAGGGCGCCGATGAGGCCGCCGATCATCGTGAAGAACGCCACCGTAACCCACGCGCTTCCCGATGCGCCGGCGAGACGTATGAGATCGCAGGCCAGCGAGAACACCCAGAGTCCGATCGGAAAGACGATCAGCATCGGGTGGATGGGGTGCGTTAGGACGCTGGCGGGAGTACGCATACGTATCTCCGTTCACAACGTGACGAGTCGTTCGCGGCGGAGCGCCCGACTCAAAAAATTTCCGCAGCTCCTGCTTTCTGTACGGCCGCGCGCCGGCGCTGCGGACCAGCCTCGCGCAACCGTTCCGCATTTCTCGCTCCAACCACGACGCTGGCTCACGGATCGCACCGTGGTCCCACCGAACAACGATCGAGCGCTCGCTTCTCGCCCGCCCAACGAACCAAGCGCTCGAGCATACGACGTAGCCGATTCATCTTTGAGCTCCTGGTTTCACAGACGCATGCTTGGCGTCGTGCTGTATTACCACCTGCTGCTCGCGCGGTTGGAAGCGCGCGGCGAAATCACCTCTTCAACCAGCGCCCCAGCAGCGACTGGATGGCCGGCGTGAGACGCGTGCGGCTGTAGGCGTCCGCCGCCATCTTGATCGCTTCGGCCTGTGTGCCAGAGGGGTGAATGACCCGGGCAACGTCACGCAATCCAATCCCGGCGACCATTGCCAAGGTCAGCTCGTTGATCATCTCGCCCGCGTGACGGGCAACGATCGTCGCGCCGAGAATCCGGTCCGTCCGCTCCTTGACGTGTATCTTGACGAAGCCGACCTCCTCTCTGTCGGTGATCGCGCGATCCACATCGTGCATCGGGATGGTGAATGTCTTCACCGGGATGCCCCGCTCGCGAGCCTGCCGCACATAGAGGCCGACATGCGCGATCTCG
>DAHUXU010000127.1 GCA_027307005.1 Gemmatimonadota bacterium | reverse complement strand
CCACGGACTGGGTGGAAGCGGCGTTAACCAGGCTCCAGCGCCCGTTCAAGCTTCCGTTTCATCTCGCGGTCCAAATTGGGTCATCTCGCTAGGGGCGTGTCGCGGTGACCTCAGCTCTAAGGAGCCTTGCCTCGGCGCGATTACTCTGCTTGCCGAGCTAGATAGCACACTAAGGTCGCAGGAGTCGAAGGAACTGCCTTCTCCGGCTCCCTTCGCAGAAGATTCCACGCTCGAGGGCCCCGACGCACTGTTGCGTGGCTTGACGGTGTCGCTGCGCCAACAGGACACGAGCTCAAACAAGTAACACCGTTGCCTCGTGCAACCTTTCGATGTCCGTCGGGGTGGTCTTCTCCCCGTGAGCGGAGTCAGGGATTAGGTTGGGAGTCCTGATCCGCCGCGAGGCGGGGAGGACGTATGAAGACGTCGCGATTTAGCGCGGAGCAGATCGTTGGGATTCTGAACGAGGCCACCAAACGCGAGATACCCGTGACCGAGATCTGCCGCAAGCACGGGATCACGGAGCAGACGTATTACCGGTGGCGGCGCGCGTACGGTGGGCTCCAGGTCGATGAGGCCAAGCGGTTGCGCGCGCTCGAGGATGAGAATCGGCGCTTGAAGAAACTCGTGGCCGAGCAAGCGTTAGACCTCGCGATGTTGAAAGACGTGGCGGGACGAAAGTGGTGACGACAACACAGCGGCGGCAGGTCGTCACCCATCTCATGGCCGCCTTCCCGATCAGTGCGCGCCGGGCGATGCGCGTGATCGGCCTCTCGCGCTCGCGGTGGCACTATGCGCCAAAGCGGCCGCTGCGAGATGCGCCCATCCGCGAGCGGTTGAACGCACTGGCCCAAGCGCGCCCACGCTTTGGGTACAGACGCCTCCACGTCTTGCTGCGGCGTGAAGGCATGGTGGTGAATCACAAGCGCGTGTACCGGCTCTATCGCGAAGAGCGTCTGACTGTGCGCCGCCACCGGGGCCGGAAGCATGCGGCCGAGCCGCGCGGCCCCGTGGTACGCCCCACGCAGCCTAACGAACGCTGGGGCATGGATTTCATTCACGATGCGTGCGTGGATCGCCGGCGATTCCGCTGCCTCACCATGGTCGATGAGTTCACGCGGGAGTGTCCGGCAATCGAGGTGGACACCTCGCTCCCCGCCGCAAAGGTCATCGCGGTGCTTGATGAGCTCGCGCTCGCCCGCGGGCTGCCCAAGAGTCTTGTCGTCGACCACGGGCCCGAGTTCATGTCGCAGGCGTTAGATCGCTGGGCCTACCAGCACGGCGTGGCGCTCGCGTTCATTCGACCCGGCAAGCCCGTGGAAAACGCGTACATTGAAAGTTTCCACAGCCGCTTCCGTGACGAGTGCCTCGCCGCGCACTGGTTCTGGAATCTCGCCGACGCCCGATTCCAGATCGAGCAGTTCCGCCGGGACTACAACGAGGCACGGCCCACTCGAGTCTCGGGAACTTGACCCCCAGGGAGTTTACACAAGCACACACGACCAAGAGCGAACCCTCAACCACCCGACTCTCAGCCTAACGCTCTGACTGACTCCGCTTCGGGGAGAAGACCAGCCGGATCACCAATTGGCGACCGCCCCGCGATGCAGGAGCGCCTCATCCAACTCGTCAGGGCCACCTCGGCCCTGATCACCGATATGTCGCTCGACGGCGTTCTCCACCGTGTAGTGCAGGTGGCCGCAGATGTGATCGAGGCCCGCTATGCGATAGGCGTGGTCGGGCCGGACGGGAAGGTCCTTGAGAGCATCACCGCATACGGGATCGATCCAGAGCTCCAGGACCACATAGGGCCCCCGCCGAGTGGTCGCGGCGTCCTCGGCCTCGTCATTCGCGAGAAGAAGCCGATTCGCCTAACGGATTTGGGGCGACATCCCGATTCGTGCGGATTCCCTCCAAACCATCCGCCGATGCGTTCGTTCCGCGGCACCGATGAGCTTCGATCTCCACGGCGAGCAGCTTATCGGAGTGGCTTGCGGCGGCAACTTCCAACTCGGCTACCAGCTCGGCGGCGCGGTGTTCGTCTTCGGATTACCCGGGACTCACCCCTAACCCATACCGGGCGCCAGCTCTCAGGTGTGAGCAACGGTCCGCAACGTCGTGGGCGGGCGCCCGGCCTCTGCTCAATTGTGCAACTTGGTTAACGCCGAGCCCTTGTGCATCGCGATGTGGTCAGTGGTGTCACTCTTGATCTCGTATTGCGGCACGTCCGCGCTCGCATGCACGGTGTAGCCCTTGAACTGAATGTCGGAGGCGACCACCCTCGTGATATGGCCGGAGACGCGTCCGGCTTCGGAGTTCCAACTAACGTGATCGCCGATTTTGAAGTGCTTCGTTGCCATGATAACAGACTCCTCATTTCGAATGCACCCGCACCGCCCAACCGGCGCCACGAGCCAGCACTAATTGTAAACCTGTCGATGGGCACGCGCTCGCGTTACGAGGTGGGGGTGGCAGCGCCTCACCGACTCGACCTCACTGTCAGTGTGCTCAGGCGTCTGTCGACGAACGTCGTGGATGTGTTGACGCCAGAGGGTCGATATGTCCACGCGTTCGGCACCGCGCACGGCCCGATAGTCGCACGCGTGGCTACCAGGGCTCGGACGCCTGGACGCCTTTCCAATGCAGGACACCAGCGTCGCGCGCAATCTGGCGCTCGTCGCTGGCGATGTGCCGATCGACGTCCCGAGGCTACTCGCCGCGTTGAGCCCAGAGCAGGGCAGGCTCTACTATCACTTGCTCCTCGCGCGACTCGAGGTGCGCGGCGAGGTGAGGAAGACGTCCAGGTGATGTAGACGTATCTCGCGGCTGGCTGCGTGTTCGGAATTCCCACGCGTTAGCTTGCTGTCTGTCTTCACCGCCTATCGCATATGATCGAGCCGAAAGTCATCCTCGACATCTTCATCATTTTGGGTGTCATCTGGACGGCGGGCTGCGCGTTAGTCGTCGCGCGATCCGGACGAGCGATTCCGCTCGAGCAGCTCGAAGGTGCGGAGGCGCGGTTGCGCATGGGCCTGCTCGGCGGCCTCGGAGCGGGCGCTATCGTACTCTTCTTCCTCACGCTGCACTGGCTTCCGTACGCAAACACGCGGCGTGCAGAACTCGGATCACCAGCAGTAACCGTGGCGGCCATGGGCATGCAATGGACCTGGATACTTTCACGCCATCAGGTTCCTGCGGACGTCCCGGTCGAATTCACAGTTACCACGCGCGACGTGAACCACGACTTCGCTATCTACGATGCGAATGGTCGCCTGCTTACCCAAGTGCAGGCCATGCCCGGCTACACCAATCGGCTTGTGTATGCGTTCCACGTGCCCGGTACGTATACCGTGCGTTGCCTGGAATACTGCGGGCTCGGACATCACATGATGACGGCCCCGTTAACCGTGACCGCGCGCCCGAAGTAATGGCCAGCGCCTTTGCGGTCCCGCCTTCGCCGCCGGCGATCACACCGCTGCTCGCTCCGGATCGCGCGAACGGTGCTGCACTACGCGCGGCGCTCGCCTACGTGGTCGGTGGTCTAGGCACCTTTCTGCTGTTGGGGCTGCTCGGCTTGCTCATGCGCCTCGACCAGGGCGGTCTCATCGTGATTCCCGCAGCGTGGTTTTATCGCATTATGACGCTGCACGGAGCCGGGATGGTCGCGACGATCCTCCTCGCTGCACTGGGCGGCCTCGCTGCGGCGGTGAGCGCGACCACCCACCTTAACGCGCGCGTGCTCTGGATCGCTCTGATCCTCCAGCTCACCGGCACCAGCTTCGTCATCCTCACCACGCTCGTCGGCGGGTTCGGCGCTGGGTGGACCGTGCTCTATCCGTTGCCCGGCCATGGAGACATCTGGCCGCTGTCGGCCGCCATCGCGATGTACGTCGGCTACTTGTTTCTCGCGTTAGGACTGCTGGTCTACTGCCTCCATATGCTCTACGCGCTGGCGCGAGCGCACGGCGGACTAACGAACGTGCTGGCGTTGCGATATCTGTTTTCTTTCGGGCGTGACACCCGCCGTACGTTGCCGCGACCGCCCGAGCTCATCGCCGCTGTGATCTCGATCGATGGCATCGCCGCCGCGGCCGCGGGTATCGTCTATCTCATCCCGATGTTCGCGCACGCAGCCGGCGTTACGTCTGTCGACGCGCTCTTCGCCAAAAATGCGGTGCTCCTGTTTGGCCATACGATGGCCAACCTCAGCATCTACGTGACAGCAGGACTGGTGTATGCCGCCCTCCCAAGCTTTACCGGCCGGCCGTGGCGCACGACGTGGGCGGTCGTGTGTGCGTGGGATCTGATCATCATCCTGATGCTGGCTAACTATTCGCACCACCTGTATGCCGACTTCGCGCAGCCGTTAGGCCTCCAGCTCCTCGGCGAACTCGGCTCGTACGCCGTCGCGCTACCGTCGTTCATTGTCACGGTTGTCGGGGCGCTCACGCAAATCTACCGCTCGGGCATCCGGTGGACGATTGCTCCGACGCTCTTGCTGTTGGGCATCTGGGGATGGGTGCTCGGCGGCATCGGCGCGGTGCTCGATGCAACCATCCCGGTGAACCAGGTGATGCACAACACGATGTGGGTGCCGGCGCACTTCCACACCTACTACTTGTTAGGCGCGGTTGCGTTCGCCTGGGGATATCTGTTCTACATGGTGCGCGAGTTGACCGCCGACCGGAACCCACGAATGCTTCGGGTTGCGGCATGGATGTACGGGATCGGTGGTGCAGGATTCATCTTCATGCTCTTCGTCGCCGGCGGGAACAGCGTCCCACGACGCTACGCGGTGCACCTGCCCCAGTGGCAAGTGTACGCGCGCATCGCCGTGCCGTTCGTCATCTTGTTAGCACTGGGTCTGGCGTGGTTCAGTTGGGATCTCGGCACACGCTTCCTCGCTGCCTGGCGGGGAACGCAGAGCGCCGCCTCTGAGCCATGACCGTGGCACCAGGCCCGTCCGGTTTCGTTTGGGAATGGGAATGGGAGCTGCCGCTCCTTGCCAGCCTGGTTGTGTCGGAAGTGGCTTACGTCGCCTGCTGGTTTCGCGGTGGGCTCGCTCCCCAACATGCGCACCTCGCGTGGAAGCACCTCGCCGCGTTCACGGCGGGGCTCGTGATCATCGTGATCGCGCTCGCGTCACCGATCGGTGCCAATGATGAGCGGCTGCTCTCGATGCACATGGTCGCGCACGATCTGCTCATCTGGGTCGCGGCGCCGCTCTTGGTGATGGGCGGCGTCCCACTCCTCGGCGACACCATAAGGCTGCCGAGGTACCTGCGGCGGGCACTCGAGCTCCTTACATCTCCTATCGTCGCGCTCCTGGTTTCCACCTCGTTGCTCTGGGTCTGGCACGCTCCAGCTGCCTTCGATCGCGCGCTCGCCAGTGAGAGCGTGCACGTCGTAGAGCACCTCTGCTTCCTCATCGGCTATTTGCTGTACTGGTGGCCGCTCGTTGTCCAACCGGAGGCAATCGGGCGGTTGCGTGGTCATCTCGCGCGGGCGGTCTATCTCGTCGTTGGGATGATGCAATCTGCCCTACTGAGCGCGTTGATCATGTTCCATGGGACCGTGCTGTATACGACGTATCTGCACGTGCCGGGGGCGACTCTCGATTCGGCGCTCGCCGACCAGCGCCTCGCTGGCGCCCTCATGTGGTACCCGGGGGCGGTGATCTTCGCACTCGCCGCCGCACTCGCGATACGGGAAAATCGCACCAGCCCCTTGGCCGGCTCCACGGTCTCCACCCGTCAACGGGACCACGAAAAGGCAGCAGCCGCACGTACGGATCCGGTGCAATGAGAGCGGGTATGACGGTCTGCGTCTCGCCGGGACGCTTACCGGCCCGCGCCTAACGACGGCGATTCGCCCGCAAGCGGCGCGTGAGCAACCGCTCGAGCGGGTGCGTATTTCGGTCCGGACCGATAGCGTCCGATGTACGCTTGCGCCTCGGTTGGCGGCGCCGGATGCGCCTAACGGTGGTCGCTCGGTTGTTCGAATCCACCGGGGGCCATCGTGCCGCGCTCCCGCCGCCACTCCCCATCTCGAACGACCCATGCCGTCGCTATTCAGGAACGTGCAAGGCGCAGCGACGCCACGTATTGGAGTCCTACCCTAGGTGGCTGGAGCCCAGCTCATGGGCGGCGACACGCTGTACGGATTCGGGCCGCGCATGCGCTGCGATCTGCGGTCCAGCGTTCATGGTCGTGATTCCTCTGAATCCTTCCTTGTCAGGCGGCGCCATCGGTCAGGACGTCCTTTCCCGTTGGCTGCCATGGTGGAATCGTACTGCGCTTGCGTTAGAACAACGGTTCCAAGTGGCGGGGGCGGCGCAATACCAGCATGGCCGAGGATCGAACCGCAATCCAAGCACCGCATGCTCCGGACAGCGTGGCCGCGCACGGTGCCTAACACGACGGCGCGATGGCGGTGGCGGAGGTGGCGGGACGTGGCGGCGGGCGTTTCTGGCTTTCGGCGATACGCGCTAGATGTCGGCGATACCGTACGCATCGCGGACGTCGGTGGGCTTGTCGCGAGACTCTGAGGTCCGCAAGCCCTGAGTTCTATCGCGATTTCGAGCCTGGTGGACTCTCACGGTCAACCCGCAGGATCGACCTCCTGCCGTACGTGCGTCACCGCCCGCTCGATACGGCGGTCGGGGACCAGCCACAGCAGCACCACCACCGCGTACAGCACGCCGGCGATCCACGGCCTAACGAACGCCAACGGGATCGCGGCGGCGTTCAGCACGAGCGACACCTTCGCCTTCCGCTCGCTGCCGAGCGCCACCGCCAGCGTCGAGCCCACGCCCTCCTTCCGCAGAATCGCGGACTCGAGCAGCCAATACGCGAGCGCCGCCAGCAGCAACACGACGCCGTACAACATCGTCGGCCCCGGCGCGAAATGGCTCTCCCCCATCCATCGTGTCACGAAGGGCACCAACGACAGCCAGAACAACAAGTGCAAATTGGCCCACATGATCGCGCCGCCAACGCGGTGCGTCACGTACAGCAGGTGATGATGGTTGCTCCAATAAATGCCGATGTACAAGAAGCTCAGCGCATAGCTCAGAAACACCGCCGTCAGCGGCCGTAAGGCGCCGAGCGATGCGTTAGGCGGTGTCTTCATCTCGAGCACCATGATGGTGATGATGATCGCCAACACGCCGTCGCTGAAGGCTTCGATCCGTCCCTTCCCCATCATGGTGCTCCGATCGTGAGCCCCCGCGCCGCTACGGGGTCTGGCTCGCTTTCACCGGCACCAGCGGCGGAGCGCCTCGTTTCTTCACGAGAATCGCCAGCAACTTGGCGGGCTGCGTGGTGCTCGCGTTCCGCCCCACAATGTGGATGTCCTGCGGACGTTCGTAAAAGGTCTGCCCCGCTGTCAACGTGTCCGGCTTCCCACCCTTCACCTGCTCGATGACCGACCCCTCGAGCACGTAGACCAGCGCGTCGGCATTGTGCCGGTGCGGCGAATCCGCCGCGCCCGGCGCGTACTCGACGGTCAACACCAGCATGTCCTTCCCTGGAATGTCCGCCAGCTGCTTCGTCACCACCGGTGTGACCTTGGGCTCCTGAGCGATCGCCGATGCACTGGCCACGCACACGAAGCTCGCTGCCAGCGCGGCCGCCGAAATCTTGAACGTCATTGCCTTGCCCTCCTCAGTGGCACAAGCGTCCGATGGATGGCGCGCCGCTCCATGCGCATGAGCGTCGCGCCATCCATTCGATCGCGGTGAAACTCCCTGGCTGTCCGGTCGTGCGGTTAGGCGTGGGCCGGGACGGCGCTCGACTGCAGCCAATCCTGAAAACGTGTTTCGCCAAGTCTGGCGCCGGCGCCCGGGACCAGGCTGTGGTCGTCCAAGACCGCGCCGAAATAGCGAGCGTCGGGATCAGCAACTACCTCACGATGGTCGTGATACGCCTCGAGCGCCTGCCTGATGAAGTCGTCGAAGCGGAACTCCTGCGGCCCGCCGATCTCGACGATGCCGTTGAGCGGCGCGCCTTCAGCGACACGGCACAGCGCGGCGGCGACGTCGGCCGCCGCCATCGGTTGATACAACACGTGCGGGATTCGCACCGTATTTCCGGTCGTCGCTGCGTCCGCGGTCCGTTTCGCAAACTCGAAGAATTGCGTCGCGCGCACGATCGAGTACGGAATCGGCGAGCTTCTGATCAGTTTTTCCTGCGCGACCTTGGCGCGGAGGTAGCCGCTCCCCGCCATCCGGTCGCAGCCGACGATCGAAAGTGCGACGTGATGCCGCACGCCCGCTGCAGATTCGGCCGCGATCTGATTCTTGGTCGACGTCTCGAAAAACTCGAGCGCCGCATCATCGTCGAATGACGGCGAGTTCGAGACGTCGA
>DAHUXU010000123.1 GCA_027307005.1 Gemmatimonadota bacterium | reverse complement strand
TCTCTGCCAGGACGTGTGCCACGTGCTGCGAGAGCACCAGAAGCAGGACGAATTCATCGGCCCGCGCTTCCTCGTGTACGTTGCGGCGTTGGAGATGCACCCGCTCGACGTGGCGGACCGTGTGCCGGAGCTCAAGGAAGCCGATGGAATCGGGTACTGCAACATCACCAAATGCTGCACCAAGGTGTGTCCGGAGGGGATCACGATCACGGACAACGCGATCATCCCGCTCAAGGAACGCGTGGTTGACGAGTATTACGACCCGATCGGAAAGTTGGTGAAGATCTTTTCGCGGAAGCGTCGCAGTTAGGCGCAGGAGGCACCGATGTATTCCCTCAAGCCGATCACGTCCGCCGGCGTTCCGGCTGCCTTGCAGAAAGCCGAGCGGTATCGTTTGCTCAACGACTGGACGGCCGCCGAGAGCATTTGCCAGGACGTGCTCGACGTCGACCCGGCGAACCAGGACGCGCTGATCATGATGCTGCTCGCCATCACCGACGGTTTCGGCGACAACACGGCGGAGGCGGTGGCGCGCGCGAGAGCGGTGCTGCCGCACCTCGACGACGAGTACAAGCGGCACTACTACGCCGGCATCATTTGCGAGCGGCGGGCGACGACACACCTGCGACGCGGTGGTCCGCGCGCGCACGAGGTGGCGGACGGGTGGCTTCGCGAAGCGATGCCGCACTACGAGCGCGCCGAACATCTCAGGCCCGCGGGCAACGATGACGCGATCCTGCGCTGGAACGCGTGCGCGCGGCTGTTGAACAAGATCGAGCGGCTGCACCCCCGCGTGCACGAGGAATTCGAGCCCGCACTCGAGTAATGCTTCGGGCGATGCCTAACGCCTGGCAACACCCACTTTCACCCTACAGGAGAAGTGCAATGCGCGGTTCTCTCGCTCTCGTCGCCATCGCGGCCGTCGTCGGCGCCGCCGCGGCTGCTGCCCAGGATCCGGGCATCTCGGTCAAGCCGTTCGACGCCAAGCGCGGCGGCAGCCCGAACGTGCACATGCTGGCGCACGTGGTGACGCACAAGGGCGCGTGGAAGCTCGCGGACGTCGAGATGGAGCAGGATCCGAATCGGCCATACGTCTACGCGTGCGGATTTACGAATTTCGACGTGCAGATCTACGATGTTCGCGATCCGTCGCACCCGAAGATGGTGTACTCGTGGACCATCGAGAATCCGGAGCTGCACCGCGGCATCGGCGCAATGGATGGAAAGTACTTCAAGATCGGCAACCGCTATTACTACGCGCAGTCCTATCAGTTCATGCAGGGCACGCCGGACGCCGATCTGGGCGCGGTGATCTTCGATGTCACCGGGCTGCCCGACTCGTCCAAGGTCAAGGTCGTCGCGCGAATCCGCTACCCCAAAGCGCCGGGAGGATTTCACAATACGTTCGCGTACAAGCACTCCGATGGACGAGTGCTGTACTTCACGACCGTGAATGAAGGGCACGCCTTGATCTATGATCTCGACAAGGTCGTGAGCGGCGCCGATTCGAGCACGTGGCTCATCGGCGAGGTGCCGAATCCGACGCCGTTCAAGGCGTTCGGCACCGCGAGCTATCACGACTTCTACGTCGGGTACGACGCCGCCACGCACCAGGACAAGTTCTACGGCGCCGGGTTAGGCGGCTATTCCGTGTGGGATGTCAGCAAGCCCGAATCCCCGAAGCAGCTCTTCACGATCACCGGGCTCGGCCTGGACGTCGCGCACACCTTTACGCCGTCGCCCGACGGCAAGTATGCCGTCACCGAAACAGAATATCAGTACACGCCGCTGCGCGTCTGGGACCTCGGCGACGGCCAGAGCGGCAAGACGCAGAACCTCGACACGCCGATCAGCGCCTGGACCGCCGACTGGCGCGACCTGTCGCACAACCACGAAGTGCGCTGGCCGTACGTGTTCGTGTCCGCGTACGAGGATGGCCTGCAGATTTTCGATCTCAAGAATCCGCTCGCTCCGAAAACCGATGGCCATTACTACACGTGTGAGTGTACGCACGAGCACGGATTCGGCGGCACCCCCGACAACGGCTGGGAAAGCACGATCAGCGTCGAACAAGGCGCGTTCGGCGTCGATGTTCGGAATTACGACGGGCTGATCGCGTTGTCCGACATGCGCACGGGCTTGTGGCTGTTCCGCATGGACGGCTTCAAGGGATGGAACGGACGCACGATGGGAATGCCGAACATCTCCAGTGTGCAGGACTACGATCACGGGCCGGATGGCGCGCCTAAACCAGCGACGTCGCCGGGCAAGGGTCGCCGGTGATCGGGCGTCTGCGCGCATTCGCGGCCCTCGCCGCGCTCGTCGCGGCGACGGGGCCCGACGTCGGGCCCTACGACATTCCGTTGTATGCCACGCCGACGGCGCCCACGGCGAAGGGGAGCGCGCGCCTCGTCTTCGACGAGTCGCCGTTCGGCGTGGCAGTCACGGCGGACGGCCACGCCCGGTACGATGCGCAGATCACCGCGTCGGGACTGCCGGCGCCATCGTCGTTAGGCGCGTACCACGCGTATGTGGCGTGGGCGGTATCGTCCGATCTTTCGCGGTGGCAGCGACTGGGCGTCGTGACGAATGGGAAGTCGACCGTCGGCACGGTCGCGA
>DAHUXU010000113.1 GCA_027307005.1 Gemmatimonadota bacterium | reverse complement strand
TGGTGGCGGGCGTACCCGCCCGTGTCTTGAGACAACGAGCGACATGAAATCCGGGAAGAAGCAGGGACGCATTTTCCTCTCGCCCCCGCACATGGGCGACCTCGAGCAGAAGTACATCGCCGAAGCGTTTGCATCCAACTGGATCGCGCCGCTCGGTCCGCACGTCGAATCCTTTCAGCGAGAATTCGCGGCGACCGTCGGTGTGTCGCACGCGCTCGCGACCATCTCCGGCACCGCCGCACTGCACCTCGCGCTGCAACTCGTCGGCGTCGGACACGGCGATGACGTGTTCGTTAGCACGCTCACATTTGCCGCGAGCGTCAATCCGGTTCGCTACCTCGGCGCCACGCCCGTGCTCGTGGACAGCGAGCGCGAGTCCTGGAACATCGATCCGCACCTCGTCGCACAGGCGCTGCAAGATCGCGCGAAAACCGGCAAGCTGCCCAAAGCGGTCGTCGTCGTGCACCTGTATGGACAGAGCGCCGACATGGATCCGATTCTCGAGGCCTGCCGCCAATACCAGGTGCCGCTCATCGAAGATGCCGCGGAAGCGTTGGGCGCCACCTACAAAGGACGCCCCGTCGGAACGCTCGGACGCGCCGGCATCTTTTCGTTCAACGGCAACAAGATCATCACGACCTCGGGCGGCGGAATGCTCGTGAGTGAAGATCGTCGCCTGGTCACGCACGCGTTCAAGCTCGCCACACAGGCGCGCGATCCGGCGCCGTATTACGAGCACTCGCAGGTGGGCTACAACTATCGCATGAGCAACGTGCTCGCCGGCATCGGGCGCGGACAATTGCGCGTGTTGAGCGAGCGCGTGGCGGCGCGCCGGCGAAACTTCGAGTTTTACGCGTCCGCCTTCCGCGACGTGCCGGGCATCGAGTTCATGCCCGAAGCTCCATGGGGCAGCCACACCCGCTGGCTCACCACCGCCGTGATCACCCCGACCGAGTTCGGAATCGACCGCGATGAGTTGCGCCAACGCCTCGATGCAGCGAATATCGAAGCACGGCCGGTGTGGAAGCCAATGCACTTGCAGCCGATTTATCGCGAATGCACGGCTCTTGGCGGCTCGGTCGCCGAAGACCTGTTCCGCCGAGGGCTGTGCCTGCCGTCCGGTTCGAACATGACCGCGGATGACTTGGAGCGAGTCGTGACCGTGGTTCGTGAAGCAGCCCGGCAGCCGGTGTTGTCGCGGGCGGTGTCCTGAGCGCGCTTCAGCGGGCGTGCCGGGCGACTGATCGATCCAGCGAGACCTGATGTCCGACTTACTCCCTAGCGGCACGCCGCACGGTTCTGCCCTCACGCCGGGCCCAGCAGCGAGCACGCCGTCGACTCGTCCAGCGGACGACGTCGAAGGCGGCGCGGAGTCCATCGACATCAAGGAGTCGGTGGCGACGCTGCGCCGCCACCTGTGGCTCATCATTGCCGTGACTGCCGCGGCCACCGCGTTCGCTGCCTACCGCATCAGCAAGCAGGCGCTCGAGTATCAGGCCACCGCGGTGATCCGCCTGGTGGATGAGCGGCGCGAGCTCGCCGGAAACCTCGACGACAACGGCGGCCAGGGCATGATGGGCTGCTACTGGACCGACCCGATCACCTCGCAGCTGCAGGTGCTGCGCAGCCGCGCCGTTGCCGCGGCCGTGGTGGACTCGCAAGCGTTGGGACTCCGCGTGCAGAGCCGGGGCTTCCCGGCGTCCGTGCTGCGCAACGTCTCGCTCGCGTCCGAAACGAGCGGCGACACGGTCCGCCTGGAGTTCATGCCTAACGGAGTGAACGTCGTGTCGGGCCCCACGACGACGCTCGTCCCGTACGACAGCACCGTGCGCGCCGGCGGCATCGCGTTCTCGGTGCACGCGCGGCCCACCAATTCGCAGAAGGGCGCGCTCTACACCATCTCGCGCACCGCCGCGATCGACATGGTGCTCGCCGGCCTGAGCGCGCACCAGCGCGATCGCACCGACGTCGTCGACGTCTCGTACACCGCCCAGGATCCGTACGTCGCCCAGCAAATCGTCAACACGGCCGTCGACGTCTTCCAGGTGCAGAACGCCGCCAACGCGCAGCAGCAGTCGCGCCGCCGGCGCATCTTCGTCGAAGCGCAGCTGCACCAGACCGACTCGCTCCTGCAGATCGCCCAGGACCACCTGAGCGCCTACCGGACGACCAAGCAGGTCTACGGCTCGTCCGACGCCGTCGTGTCCGCCGAGCAGACGGGCCTGCTCAATCTCGACGTGCAGCGTGCGCAACTGGTCGCCGATCGGAGGACGTATCAATCGCTGCTCAACGAGCTCGCCAAGGATGATTCGGGCCCGTCGCGCCAGAGGGCGTTGAGCGCGCTCGTCGCGTCGCCCGGCATCGCCGGCAACCCGGTGGTGCAGGCGATCTACACGCAGCTCGTCGGCTACCAGGCCGCACTCGACTCGACCTCGGTGGGCAAGTGGGGCAGCGCGCAGACCAACCCCGATGTCCAACGGCTGCACGCGCTCGTCGCGAGCGCGCAGGGTCAGTTAGGCGACGCCGTCGGCAGCCAGATCACGTCCATCGATGCGCGCGTCGCCGCCCTGGATGAGCTGCGCCAGCGCAGCACCGCCGCGCTCAAGACCTTGCCGGCCACGCAGGCCGGCGAAGCGCGGCTCGTTGGGCAGGTCGAATCCGCCCGCAACATGGCGGACGAGCTGCGCGACGAATATCAGAAGGCGCGCATCGCCGAGGCGGTCGAGGCGGGCGAGGTCGAGATCGTGGACCTCGCGACGTCGCCGTACGCACCGATCGGCACCAGCCGCCGCACGAAGCTGCTCACCGGCATCATCGTCGGTCTTCTGTTAGGCACCGGCGCCGCCTTCCTCGTCGAGCGGCTCAATACCGCCATCCGCCGCCGCGAGGAAATCGAGAGCATGCTCCAGATTCCGGGCCTCGCGATCATTCCGCAAATCGTCAGTCCGAATTCCGTCCGCCGGCTCAAGATGGGCAGCATGTCGCTGCGGTTGCCGACGCCGCGCGCTGGCTGGCGCGTGGGCAACGGCACGCAGAACGGCGAAT
>DAHUXU010000083.1 GCA_027307005.1 Gemmatimonadota bacterium | reverse complement strand
GCGCCGGCGCTCCGTTAGGCAGCGAGGACGCGCGCGCGGTTGGCGCCCTGCCCCAGGTCGCGGGCGCAGCGGCCCACCAGGCGGTGCGGCTGCCCGTGGGCGACGACGCGCACGCGGATATCGGGGCGATTGTCGATGGCTACGACAGCGCCGGACCCGTGCTCGCCGACGCCGACCTGTTGCGCGGCCGCTGGTTCAGCGCCGATGAAAATGCGCGCGCGGCGCCCGTGGTGGCGCTCGGCGACCGCCTCGCCGCGCGCGTCGCCCGCCGGGGCGGTCCGTTAGGCGCGCAGATTTATCTCGCCCACCGCCGGTTCCGCGTGATCGGCGTGTACCACGACACGGCGCCCGGCTTCCACGCCATCGTGCCCCTCGAGACCGTGCGCCGCCGGCTCGGCGCCGCGCCCGAGTGGACCGATATCGTCGTCCGTGCGCGCGACGGCGTCGCCCTCGACGACGCCGAGCGTGCGGTGGCCGCCCGGCTCGCCCGCGACCGGCAGTCCGGCGACGCACCGCGCGTCGTCATCGCCGGCGCCGATCGCCTGCGGGCCGGCGCCCGCATCGTCCCGTTCGTCTCGCGCGCGACGACGCTCGAGCTCGCCGCCATTGGCCTAACGTTGGCCGGCCTCGCCCTCGCCGCCGTCGTGATGCGCAGCGTGCGCGACCGCACGCGCGAAATCGGCCTGCGCAAGGTGCTCGGCGCCACCCGCGCGGCCATCCTCCTCGAGACGGTCGCCGAGTCGACGACGCTCGCGACCATCGGCGGCGCCGCCGGGCTCGCCGCCGGACGCGTGATCGCGATGCTCCTCGCCGGCACGACGCCGATTCCCGCATCGGTGAGCGTGGCCGCCGGGCTAACCGCCGTGTGCCTAACGATCGCCGGCGGCGCCGCGTTCGGCGCACTGCCGGGACTCCGCGCCGCCCGGCTCGACGCCCTCCAGGCGCTGCACGCCAGGTAGCCCGGCTCGAGAGTACGACCGCGGTTCCCGGCCGACCGGCTCGCAGACGCGCCGGCGAACGCTACTCGTTCCGGATCGCGATCACGGGGTCCACGCGAGCCGCCCGGCGCGCCGGCACCACGGCAGCAATGACGGCGACGACGCCGAGTGCGATGGCCACGCCGGCGAACGTGACCGGATCGTTAGGCCCGACCTCGTACCACATCGACCGGGCCAGACGCGCCAGCGCGAACGCCGCCGCGAGGCCGATGGCGACGCCGGCACACACCATGGGCGCGGTTTCCCGCACCACGAGGCGGCGCACGTCGTTCGGCCGGGCGCCGAGCGCCAGTCGGATGCCGATCTCCCTCGTGCGTTGGGCCACCGCGTACGACAGCACGCCGAACACGCCCGTGGCCGCGAGCAGGAGCGCAATGCTCGCGAAGGTGCCGAGCAGGATCGCGATGAGGCTGTCGCCGGCCATGGAGCGGCTCATGACTTCGTCCATCGTACTAACGTTGGCGAGCGCGATGTTGGGATCCATGGCGTGCAGCTCGCGCCGGACGACATCGAGGGCGTCCCTCGCTCCCCCGCGAGCGCGCACGGTCACGATCCCCTGATGCCATGCGTTGTGCTGCGCGTACGGCACCCACACCAACGACCGGCTCGAATCGGCGGCGCCGTAATACTTGACGTCGCGGACCACGCCGACGATCTCGCGCTCGACCTTTTCGTCGCGCGAGGACATGGCGCGCCGGCCGATCGAATTCTCCGTGCCGAACATTCGCTTGGCGAACGTCTGGTTGACGATCATCACCGGCGGCGCGCCGGTGTCGTCCGTTAGGCGAAAGTCGCGGCCCGCCACCAGCGGGAGGCCCAGGGCGGCGAAATACCCCGGCGTGGCGACGTTCCAGTTGATCGACACTTCGTTGGCCGGCACCGGATCGCGCCCCTCGGCCACCATCTCGCGGCCCATGTAGAATCCGCCGCCGCCTAACGGACTGGCGCTGGCGATGCCGGCGGCCTCGATGCCGGCCGCAGACGCCAGCCGCTCGCGCAGCTGGTACAGAAACCCCACCACTTTGCCCGGCGTGTCGTACTTGATGGCGGGCAATGCGATGGATGCTGTCAGCACGTGCTGCCGGTCGAACCCGGGGTCGACGCGACGCAGATGCTCGATGCTCCGCACCGCGAGCCCCGCGCCGACCAGCAGGATCACCGACAGCGCCAGCTCCGCCGTGACCAGGATCCGGCGCGTCCTGGCGCTGCCGCGGCCGGCGCTCGTCCGGGCGCCGCTTTCACCCATCACGACGTGGCTCCGCTGCCGCACGGCATGCACCGCGGGCGCCAGCCCGAACAGAATGGACACGCCGGCCGAAATCGCGACGGCAAAACCCAGCGTCCATCGATCCAGCGATGCCGCTTCGATGCGCGGCACGTCGGGCGGCGCGATGGCCACGAGACCCTTGACCATCCAGATCGCAACGGCAACGCCGAGCAGACCTCCGGCCAAGCCCAGCGCGCCGCTCTCGACGAGGCTTTGTCTCACGAGCCGCCAGCGGCTCGCGCCCAACGCCACGCGCACCGCGAGCTCGCGCTGGCGCGCCGCCGCCCGTGCGAGCAGCAGGTTGGCCACGTTCACGCAGCCGATGAGCAGCAGCAGCGACACGGCGCCCAACAGGAGCCACAACGTGCGCGGTGTCGATGAGCCGAGTATCGCCTGGCTGATCGGGACCGGAACGGTCGTCACACCACGCCGGATGTCCGGATGCTCGGCGGCCACGCGCGCGGCGAGCGTCGCCATGGCGGCGCGCGTGCTCTCGAGCGTCGCGCCGGGTGCGAGACGCGCGATTGCCTCGAAGACGAAATTGTCGCGTCGCTGCAGGTCGGGACCGAGCTCCGACGCGATGCGCAGCGGCATCCACAGATCGACGTCGATCGGCCACCGCGCGTCGCGCGGCAGCACGCCGACCACGGTCTGCTTGATCGCGTTGATCTCGACCGCATGACCGATGATGTCGGGCCGCGCTCCGAACTGGCTGCGCCAGAGGCGATCGGAGATGACCACCGGATATCCCGCATCCGCCGCGTAGTCCGACGCGCGCAGCTCCCTGCCTAACTCTTGCCTGACGCCGAGCGCGGCGAAGAACTGCGGGCTCACCGCCGCGGCCGAGACGCGGATCGGCTCGCCGGGTCCGGTGAGATCCATGTCCTGCGGCCGGTACACCGCCACGGACGAGAAGACGTGCTGGTCGCGCCAGTCCATGAAGTCGGCGTAGGTGACGGACCAGGCTTCGTCGGTACCGATTTTCCGGGAGTCGGGCTCCACGACCCGTCCGGCGTCGGGGAACGGCAGCGGCGCCAGGAGCACCGAGCGAACCACGCTGAAGATCGCGGTCGTCGACCCGATGCCTAACGCAAGGGTGACGATGGCCGCCGCCGTGAACGCGACGCTCCGGCGCAGCGAGCGGACGGCCTGCGCGGCCTCGTGCAGGATGATCGACATCCGATCCTCCGCGGACATCCGCGGTGCGGGTGATGGGGCCACGCGCCCCGATCGGTGCGCGGCCACCGAGCGCCATCGTTCGATGACCACCAACGCCACGAGATCGAGCGCGCCGCGGAGCCACACGCGAAACGGCCGCTCGGCCGAGTCGCGCGCATCGATGAGGCGGTCGCGGTGGAACACGGCGATTGCGGCGCCGTAGCGCGCGCGGAACTCGCGCGGCAGCAGCCGGATGAGCCAGCGCCACGCGCGCGGCACGCGCACCGGCCTGCGCTCGTTCGGCGTGCGCGTCACGCGCGCCCCGGCGCGATGATCTGCCGAGCAACGGCCAACCGGACCAGCGCTCGCAATCGCAGCATCTCGGCGGCCAGGACGCGATGGCCAAACGGGGTCAATCGATGGTAGATGCGACGTTCATCGCCTTCGGCCTCACGCTTTTCCGGCGCCTCTTCGATCAGCCCCTTCGATTCCAGACGGCGCATGTGGCGGTACAGGTTGCCAGCCTCGAGCTCGATCGTTCCGTTCGAGTGCGCGAGGATGTCCTGCCGGATGCCGTAGCCGTGCCGAGCCCCCGCGGCGAGCATCGTGAGGATGAGGGTGTCGACGGACTTGAGCGGCAGGAGTGATTCGGGCTCGGGCCCAGCTTTGGGAAGCGGAGTCATCGGGGATCCCCGGTATAGTCAAAACGACTATAGCACTTTGACACCCAGTTGGCCAGGATGGTTTGACCGGCGCCGGCGATCGGGCGCGGGAATGCGGCCCCCGCTGTTCCCCGCGCCCGCCGGACGCTATGATAGTAGCCGCCGTGACTAACCCGGTTGGGCGTAGTCGCGGCGCCCCACCTTTTCCGGAGGTTCCATGCGCGCTCGCGTCGTCGCCTTTTCCCTCGTGCTCGCACTCGCGGCCTGCGCGACCGCCCGCGGCCCCCACACCGGTGGCGGCCGCGACGCCAACCTCATCACCGCCGCCGAGATCGAAAACTCACATGAGACCGACGCCTACGATGCGGTCCGCAACCTTCGTCCGAACATGCTCGTCACGCACGGGCAAACGACGTTCAACAACTCGGATCCGGGCATCATCGTGTTCCTGAATGGCTCGCAGTTCGGCACGGTGGAGTCGCTGCACCGCATCGCCGCCTCGGATGTCGACGAGATCCGCTTCTACTCCGCGGGCGAGGCGAGCATGCGCCACGGA
>DAHUXU010000093.1 GCA_027307005.1 Gemmatimonadota bacterium | reverse complement strand
GCGGCAGACGGCGATGACGTGGTCCGCGCGGCCATACTTGAGCCGTGTGGCAGCACCGCGCCGGAGCGGCGACGTGACGCGCCGCGCGAAAACGACGCGGGTCCTCGTGCCCAACGCGGCCAACGCCGACAGCGCCATGCTGTGGCCGCATTGCGGATGCAGAATGTCCACGCCTTCCCTGGCCACGGTGCGCCTGAGCCGCATCACGGTCATCGGGCCCCACTCGGCGATGAGCGGATCGATCGGCACGACCTCGAGGCCCGCGGCGCGCGCGCGTTGGGCGAGGATCGCGTGCGGTCGGAGTGCGAGCAGCGGGCGTCCTCCGTGCCGTCGCAGTCCTTCGGCCATCCAAAGGATCTGGCGTTGTCCGCCGCGCCACTGCGTGTTGAGATCGACGTACATGACGGTGAGCGGGCGGCGATTGACGCCGAGGGTGGCTGCGGGAGAAGCGGTGTCGGTCACGGACGGCGCGAGGGACCGGTCGCGATGCAGCGAGGCTTCGGTAGATGCACGCGGCATCATACCGAAGCCTCAACTGCAATTCCAGTCTCGTGCGCGGCGAGCGTGCCGCGGTGACCGCGTCGATTAATGCGACGGGTGCCGCGCGTCCTTGGCCCGATCTTGCTTGGGCGTGGTCGCCCGCTCGCGCGGTTGTACTTCGTGCGACTGCATTTCCCTCGGCTGCTGCACCACACGCGGCTGCATCTGGCGCGGCTCCTGCGCCACGCGCGGTTGCGCTTCGTGCTGCACCGCGGGCTGTGTAACCACCCGCGCTGCCGGCGCGGGTTCGGGACGCATCACTCGAGCGGGCGCCTGCGTGATGCGCGGCTGCGCGACCTCGCGAGGAGGAGTCGGTGCAACTGGCCGACGCAGTTCCGGGCGGGCAGGCATGCCGGTTGGCCGGCTGGGTTCCGACCGCACTGGCGTCGCCACGCGTCGTGCGATCTCTGGCCGCGCAGGTGTGCCGATCGGCGTCGCCGGCTCCGCGCGTACGCGTGCAACCGGCCGACTCTGCGGCTTCGGCGTCAGGGCGATGATGCCCGGGCGCGAGACCGCCGGTTCCGGCCGAACCGGGCGGGCCGTCATCGGCGCGGGCCGCGCCGGCTGAGCAACCACCGGCGTCGGCCGTGCAGGCTGGGCGATGACCGGCGTTGCGGTCCGGGCGGCCGGCACCATTTTCACGGGCGCCGCGTGCAGTTCGTGGTTTCCGTTAGACGGACTCGTCGGCCGCGTGACGGCGACCGGGACGCGCGCCGGCTCGGGTCGCACGACGGGCACTGGTGTGCGCGCGACGATCTTAGGATCCGCGGTGTGTGTGACGACGCGACGGGTGAATGCCGTGGCGGGCGGCCGCACCGTGAGGCGTGCATCGCCGGGCGCGCGGCCTAACCGACTGGCCGGCGTGGGCGCGATGGACGCCGTATGCGAGATGATCGTGCCGGTGAGCGCGTCCCGCGGGTGCACGATGGTGGCCACGCGCGCGATCGGCTGGGCGTTCTCGAACGCGCGGCGCGGGACCGCGGTGACTCCGCCATCCACGCGCTCGTTCACGTAGCGGATGTTGGTCACGTTGATGTTGCGCACGTTGATGTTGGTGACGTGCACGTTGGTCACGTTCACGTCGCGCACGTAGCGATCGCTGACCCGATACGACGGCACGTACGCCTCACCCGGCGCGAGCGGGAACCACGCCACGCCGCCTTCGCCGCCGAAGCTGATCGAGGCCGCAAAGTGCGAGCCGCCGACGAACGCGACTAACGCAGGCGCGTAGACCGGGCGCGCGACGACTGCACCGGGCAACCAGACCCACTGGCCGCCGTAGTACGCCCAACGACCATAGTGGAAGGGCGCGAAGCCCCACGGGGCGTCATCGACCCACGTCCAGCCCCACGGCTGCACGAACGCCCAGCGGCCGTAGCGATACGGCGCCCAGCCCGCGCGAACCCTGGCCGGCACCCACACTTCGCCATAGAGCGGCGTCGAGTGCCACGTGCCGTACGCGTCGAGATCTTCGGCGCCGGTCATTTCGGTGGATACGTACCGACGCGAGACCGCATCGTCCTCACTGCGATCGCGCGCCTGGCTCCACGTGTCGAGATCATCGTACGCCGGCGCGGCCGCGAGATCATACGTGGCGTTGTCGGTGCCGGTGATCGATGCACTCTGTCCGGCCTGCACGGCGAACGACTGCGCAGTCGTGGCGACGCTCGCCAGGCCGCCGCGCACCGTCACGATGCTCGTCTGGCCATCGGCCGAGACATCGACCCGATAGTCGCCCGGCTGCGAGAGCGAGACCGTTTCGTTAGGCGTGTCCAGCTCCAGCACGTCGTTGTCGTACAGCTGGCGGACGTGAATCTCGACTTCACCCTGGTCCACGCGCAGCTGGAAGTGGGTGTCGTCCAGTTCGGTGACGCCGAGCGCGGTTTGCGGACCGAGCTGCATGGCGGTCGAGCCGACTTGCAGCTCGGCGCGCGAGCTCTGGTCGGTCCAGATGTTGTCGCCCGATGTCATGGGATAGTTGAGAGACGCCTGTGTCCAGTCATCCGCCGATGACGGGCGGAGCGACACGGAGCCTTCGATGTAACTCACGCGCGCAACGCGGGCCGGCGGATCCGCATGCAACGGAATCGCGGCCGTGACGGCAAGAGCGAGCGCGCCGAACGTGGACGCAAGGTAGCGCATAACATTCTCCGGTTTCAGGTGCTGCGTGGCACAAGACCACTGCCACGCATTCCCGGGCAACGACCATTCCCGGATGCGCATCCGTGCCGGCCGGGCGCGTGCCAGCGCGGCATCTTGCGTTGCAGCAACGAGATGGGATCCTGCCGCCGCGCGCGTCCGCCGCGCCGCCTAACGCAATTTGTCGTTCAGGGGGGTCGAGCGATGTCCCATGTGAAGGACGGTCGCTCGTGCGCGCCGACGTCAGTGATTGACGACGCGACAGTCGACGTACCCGGGCTCGGGGCGCGTGGCCACGAGTTGGGCGCGCACGCGGTCGCCGACGTCGAGGTGCGGCGGCGGATTCACGATCATGCCTTCAGCCGGCGGGCGCAGGAGCCGGACGAACGTGCCCTTTGGCGTGGCGCCGGTCACGATCGCGTCGAAGATCTCGCCAATGCGGTTGCGCAGCATCACGGCCGCGGCTTGCTTGCGCGCCAGGCGCTCCACCTTCCGTGCGGCGTCCTCGCGTTCGGTGCAGTGTTGGGCGAGCTGCTCGAGCACCGCATCGTCGTACGGCGCCGGCGTGTCGGCCAACGCCGCCTTGACCAACCGCTGCATGACGAGATCGGCGTAGCGTCGGTTAGGCGCCGTGGAGTGTGTGTAGTTGTAGACCGCCAGTCCGAAGTGCTCGCCCCCGGTACCGTCGGGCGGTGTGACCGCGTACGATCCGGGGCCGAGCAACTTGACGATGGTGAGCGAGAGATCGGGGAAGTGGTCGGGGTCCGCCGCGCGGCGGCGCG
>DAHUXU010000088.1 GCA_027307005.1 Gemmatimonadota bacterium | reverse complement strand
CCAGATACAGGAGTACGCGCGTGCGAAAAGTGAAGCGACTCACATGTCCTCTCTCGAGCCGCGAATGCGGGCAGCGTCGTGTCCGATCGAGAGGAAATTAACTGAAAAGAAGCTCGTCGCTCGATGGTGAAAATTAGGATGCGTCTCGGCCGCGATCCCGGCCAACGTCTACCCGCGTCAGGTAACTAGCTATAGATTAACGCAATCGTGATCCGCCCCTTAGTCCGAGACTGATGTCGACCTCGTGGACCCTCGCACGCACGTTTACCGCGCGCGCCGAGGAACACCCCGATCGTGCCATGCTGGTCGCGGCGGGACGCACGTGGTCCTATGGACAGGTGGATGCGAAGTCCTCTGCGCTCGCCGCCGCGTTGGGCGAGCTGGGCATCGAAGCGGACGATCGCATTGCCATCGTCATGCCCAACTGGCCCGAGTGGGTGATCACCCTGCTCGCCGCCGCCAAACTCGGCGCCACCATCGTTCCGCTCAATGCTCGGCTCAGCTACCACGAGCTCAAGTACCAGCTGCGGCACGCCGAGGTGTCCGCAGTGTTTGCGGCGGAACGACACGGCGGCATCGACTATCTCCAGATTTTCGAGGACATCATCGCCGAGCTGCCGGACCTGCTGTACCTCGTCACCGTTGGCGACGAGGAGCTGTGGTACGATGACAGGATCTTCCGCTTCGAGGATCTGCTGTCGAGTGGGGAAGGACGCGCGCTCCCGTCGCACTCCGAGGTCGATGACGACTCCGATCTCGCCCTGCTGTACACGTCGGGTACGATGGGCAAACCGAAAGGCGTACGACTGTCGCACCGGAACATTGTCGAAACGGCAGTGCGCACCGGTGAAGCACTCGAGGTGGAACCCGCCGATCGCGTGCTCGTCTCGGTGCCGCTGTTCACGATCTTCGGCTTCAGCATCGTCGTCGGTACGCTTGCCGCAGGCGCAACGGTGGTGCTACTCGACACCTTCGACGCCGAGCGCGCCATCGACTTGCTGCGGCGCGAAAGCGTGACCGTGATGCACGGTGTGCCCACGATCTACCACCTCATCATGCGGTCGCCCGGATTCGATCCCGGCGCGTTCCCGCATCTCCGCACCGGTGTTGTTGCCGGCGGTCCGGTCCACGAAGATCTCGTGCGCCGCATTCGCCGGTGGTGCGATGTGCAGGTGGCATACGGCCTCACCGAGACGGGGCCGACGGTGACGATCACTCGCTTCAACGACTCCGACGAGAGGCGCCTCACGACGGTGGGTCGCCCGCTGCCGGGTGTCGAGATCAAAGCGGTGGACTTCGTGACCGGCGCGCTGCACGGCCCCGAGGCAGTCGGCGAAATCGCCGTGCGGGGCCCGAACGTGATGCAAGGCTACGCCCGCATGCCCGCGGAGACCGCCCGGTCGTTCTCCCCGGAAGGCTTCTTCCTGACTGGTGATCTCGGCATCATCGATGAGGAAGGCTATTTGCGGATTGTTGGGCGCACGAAGGAGACCATCGTGCGCGGTGGATATCAGATCTATCCGCGCGAGGTCGAAGACCTTCTGCGCGCCCACCCTGCAGTCGACGACGTCTGCGTGATCGGTGTTCCCCATGATGTCATGGGCGAGCTGGTCTGCGCGTGCGTCGTGCCAGTGGAAGGCGCGGTCATCACCGGCGACGAGTTGAAAGATTTCGCCCGCGATACGATGGCCGACTACAAACTCCCTGATCTCGTCCGCTTCTTCGATACTTTCCCCACGACCGGGAGCGGGAAGGTGAAGCGGCGGGAGCTCGAGCGCACGGTGTCGCTCGAATACACTGCTACGATAGGAAGCACATGAACTCACGCAACATGCGACCGGCGCCGTCCCGGATTCCGGTCACTCCCGTGCATCGAGGTCCGCAAGCCATGGCGGCGCAGTCGTTCGGCGCGCCGCCGTTCGTGCATGCGCCCAATGCCGCACTCCTCATCGACTTCGACAACGTGACGATGGGGATCCGTTCCGACCTGGGACACGAGCTCCGCAATCTGCTCTCGTCGGACATCATCAAAGGCAAGGTCGCGGTGCAGCGCGCGTACGCCGACTGGCGGCGCTATCCGCAGTACATCGTGCCGCTCACCGAGGCGTCGATCGACCTCATTTTCGCGCCGGCGTACGGGTCCTCCAAGAAGAACGCGACCGACATCCGGTTGGCGATCGATGCGCTGGAGCTCGTGTTCACGCGCTCGGAGATCGGCACATTCATTTTGCTGTCGGGCGACTCCGATTTCTCGAGTCTCGTCGTCAAGCTCAAGGAGTACGGGAAGTACGTGATCGGCGTCGGCATTCGCGAGTCGTCGAGCGATCTGCTCGTCATGAATTGCGACGAGTACTACAGCTACAACGCGCTCGCCGGGTTGGTGAAGTCCGGCGAGGACGAACACGTTTCGCGCGATCCGTGGGAATTGGTGGTGGAAGCGGTGCATATATTTATACATTGATTAAATCAAATTCAGAAACATTTAATATTCACATCGGATTAGGAGGTCAAGGAGGATCCGGATGAGTTATTGATTACAATGTGATAGATTA
>DAHUXU010000057.1 GCA_027307005.1 Gemmatimonadota bacterium | reverse complement strand
ACTCACCGGCTCGATCATCGCTCAGGACCGCGCAGCGATCGCGCGCGCTACCGAGGCGCTGCGGTTCTCGGCCGGCAATTTCTACATCAACGACAAGCAGACCGGCGCCGTCGTTGGGCAGCAGCCGTTCGGCGGCGCCCGCGCGTCCGGCACCAACGACAAGGCGGGCTCGAAGCTCAACCTCACCCGCTGGGTGAGTGCACGCGCGATCAAGGAGAATTTCAATCCACCCACGGACTACACGTATGCGTTCATGGGTGAAGCCTGATGCGCGCACGGTTCTACACCTGCGACGTCTTCACGAATCAATTGTTCGGCGGCAATCCGCTCGCGGTGTTCCCCGATGCGACCGGCATCCCGGAGGATTCGCTGCAGCGCATCGCCCGCGAGTTCAATCTCTCCGAGACGGTATTCGTCTATCCGCCCGAGCGCCCCGAACACACCAAGCGGCTGCGCATTTTCACCCCGGCCGCCGAGCTGCCGTTCGCCGGACACCCGACGGTCGGCGCCGCGCACGCGCTGGCGACGTTAGGCAAGGTGCCGCTCCGCGGCGCCGAGACGAAGATCGTGTTCGAGGAGAAGGTGGGACCGGTGCCGGTGCTCATTCGCGCCACGGACGGCAAGCCGACGTTCGCGCAGCTCACCGCCGCGCAGGCGCCGGAAATCGGACCGCCGACGCCCGGCCGCTCCGTGCTCGCCGACGTGCTGGCCCTGGAGGCGACCGACATCCAGGGCGGCATGACGGCGCCGCAAGGCGTATCCTGCGGCTTGCCGTTTCTCATCGTGCCGCTCAAGGACCGCGACGCCGTTAGGCGCGCACACGTGCGCATGGACCATTGGGAATCGTCCATCAAGTCGTACTGGGCGCCGCAGATCCTCGTGTTCTCGCGCGACGCCGAGCGCGACGACGCCGACGTGCACGCGCGCGTGTTCGTCCCCGGGCTGAGCGTCCCGGAAGATCCCGCCACCGGATCCGCCGCGACGGCGCTCGGCGCCTATCTCGCCGCGCGCGACACGCGAGCCGACGGCACGCTGCGCTGGGTCGTCGAGCAGGGTATCGAGATGGGGCGGCCCAGCCTCCTCGAGATCGTCGTCGAGAAGGCGGGCGGCGACATCCAGAGCGTGAAGGTGGGCGGCGAAACCGTGATGGTCTCGGAAGGACAGATCGAGACCGGCGACTGACTGCTCCGTGTCGCGCGCCGAGAGGCGCGTGGTATTATTTTCGTGTACAGCCCGAAGCATCCGATCCTCATCCCGCAAGCGATCGCCTCCGGGCTGCTCGGCCGCGCGTCGTTCTCGGACGGCGCGCGGTCGGCGGTCCTCGGCGTGATCTGCCACTTCACGATCGCGTTAGGCGCGGCCACGGTGTTCTACGCGGCGAGCCGGACCTGGCGATTTCTCGTCGACCGGCCGGTGGTGAGCGGCATGACCTTCGGCGCGTGCATGTACGTGGTAATGCACCTCGTGATCGTTCCGCTCTCGGCCGCCGGTCCGAGCCGCCTGTCGTTCGCGCTCAAGAGCGCGGAGTTCGTCGAGCACTGGTTCTGCGTGGGCTTGCCGATTGCATGTTCGGTGCGACGGTTCGGCGGCTGAGCGGCCAGCGCCACTCCCAACAGCACCGCGCAGACGATGCCTAACGTCAACGGGTCGTGGCCCGACACCCCGAACAGCAGCGGCGCGACCCACCGCACGCCGATCGCCGCCAGGACGAGGCCGAGCACCAATGCCCGCCTTCTCGACGACGATCTCGAGGAGGCTGGGCCGCCCCATCTCG
>DAHUXU010000042.1 GCA_027307005.1 Gemmatimonadota bacterium | reverse complement strand
CCGGCAGCGCGGCCAGCGCCAGCGTGGCCAGCGCCAGCGCCGGCACGTGATTCTGTTCGCTCGCGCCCATGAACAGGAAAAACGGCGCCGCCAGCAGCAGCAGCGTCGCGCCGCGGGCGAACGCTTCGCCGTACGCGCGTTGGGCAAAGCGGTAGACGTTCCGGATCGTCACCGCGATCAGCAGCGGATTCACCAGCCAGACAGCGCCTAACGCAAGACCGGCCGCCAGGACCAGCGGACCGCCGATGGGAAACTGCGAGTACCATCGGCCGCCGGCATCGATCACGTTCATCGCGGAGAAGAACGCCGGGTCCGGCTCGGTCGGGATCGACAGATGGCCCGCCAGCAGCATTCGCGCATGCCAGAGCTGCGCCATCTCGTCGATCGACTGCGGCTGGCGGTTGAAGCAATACCACGCCGCGCCGGCCGCCAGAAGAAAGCCGGCCACTGAGACGAGCGACAGAAACACACGCGACGACGGCGCCATCACCATCGCGCACACGCGCGCGCCGATGCGCTCGGCACTTTCGCCCAACACCCGCGCGATGACGTAGGCCGCGACGAACACGCAGGTTCCGGCGAACGTCCAGAGCCACACCACGTCCGACCACCACGGCAGGGATCCGGCCGCGAGCAAATTCGCGACCGGCACCAAGCCGAACAGCACGAGAATCAGTGCGGTGGTGCGCGCGATCAGGCGCAAAAGAGACGATGTAAACTGCAGTGCGGGTGGCTCCGGCGTCAGAACCGCGCCCTTGCGCGAGCGCGGGCCGTCTCGCCTATAATTGGCAGGACGGTGCGTCCCACTTTCTTCATGGAATCGAGCATGGATGATCTCGACCGGCTCTTTCGACGTCTCGTGGAGAACATACGTAACGGCTATCCGGCCTACCTCTCGCACCACTTCGAGGTGTCGGAGCTCTACCAGAACTTGATTCCGTATCGTCACAACCGGCGCGAGACGGGAATCGAAACCAACCAGGACTACGAGGTGGCGCTCTGTCGCTTGCTGTCCGGCGAGCGCGGCTACCTCGCAGTTGACGACGCGATGGCCGGTGCGATACGGGCCGAGCTCGCGACCATGAATCCGAATACCGCGATTTTTCGAGAGTTCGCGGCGTCGCGCATCGCACTGCTCGCCGGTGCGCTGCAACGCGCCGATGAAATGATGGTGGACGACAGCGCAGTCCCGGGCGGCGCGTCGGGCAGCGCGGGTTCTCGAGCAACGGCCTCGGCGTCTCCCGCGTCGCCGCCGTCGTGGGCGACGCGAGGATCGAGCACGAGTGTCGCCACGACCATTCAACCCACCGCGAGCGCGGCAGCCTCGTCGTCCACGAGGTCGCGCGACGATGCAAACTGCCGGTACTGCGGCGGGAATCTGCCCGATGGGCGCCGCGTCGCATTCTGTCCACACTGCGGGCAGAATCTCACCATCCAACGGTGTCCCGCGTGTGGAACGGAGCTCGAGATCAGTTGGAAGTTCTGCATCACGTGCGGGCGCGGCATCGCCACGGCATAATGCGGCACGTCGCCGTGTGCACGGTGGTGCTGTGGGCGGCGCTCGCCGCGTGTCACGGTGAAAGCAAAGGTGGACGCGTACCGATCGACACCGCGGCCGCGATGCCTCTCGCCGGCACCGCGAGCGCCGAGAGCACGGTTGCTCCGCCGGTACCTCTCGAGAGCGCGAACGTGGCTCCCGCGACGCCCGTGGTAATCGAACCCGCGGATTCCGCAGCGGGTTACGCGCTCTATCATGGACGCGGCAGGTGCTTCACGTGCCACGGCGGCTTGGGCCGCGACACGGCAAAGTTAGGCCCCGACCTCACGGACACGACGTGGCTCAACGGTGACAGTTCCTTCGCCGGCATTCGCGGTGTGATCGCCGCGGGCGTCGCCACTCCACGACAATTCTCGGTCGCCATGCCGGCGTATTCAGGAATGCTCAGCGACTCCGATCTCACGAAGCTCGCGGCGTACGTGTACACGCTCTCGCACCCATCGGCGGTGAGCCACGCTCCGCTGCACCCCGACACCGGCGCGGCGCGCGCCGATTCGAGCTCCCGGTTAGGCAAGCCGCGCGGCGACACGACTCGCCCGAACGGCCAGTGAGCCGCCGCCTCGCGGTCATCGCCGGCGACGGCATCGGCCCCGAAGTGGTCGGCGAAGCGCTCAAAACGCTCGCCGCGGTCGAAGACGTCTTTCATCCCGGCATCGATGTCGAGCGGCTGCCCTATGGCGCCGACCACTATCTCGCCACGGGCGTGACCATCGCGCCGGCGGACATGAGGCGCCTCGGCACCGATTTCGACGCCATTCTGTTAGGCGCGCTCGGCGACCCCCGGGTGCCCGGCAACGAGCACGCCCGCGACATCCTGCTCGGCATGCGGTTTCAGCTGGATCTGTACGTCAACGAACGCCCCGCGCGGCTGATCGACGAGCGACTCACTCCACTCAAGGGCAAGACGACGCGCGACCTGGACCTCGTCGTGTTTCGCGAGAACACCGAAGGGCTCTACGTGTCCGTCGGCGGCACCTTCAAGCAAGGGACGCCTGATGAAATCGCCATCGCCGAAGAACTGAACACGCGCAAAGGTGTCGAGCGCATCGTGCGCTACGCGTTCAAGTGGGCGGCGGACCATGGCAAGACGCACGTGACCATGGCCGACAAGGCCAACGCGATTCAGGCCCACCATCTCTGGCGACGCGTCTTC
>DAHUXU010000030.1 GCA_027307005.1 Gemmatimonadota bacterium | reverse complement strand
TTCCATCGCGGAGCTTCACGTCGCCGAAGTACGTATACGGGATGCCGTAGGTATCGAGCGCGGCGCGCACCCACCCCTCATCCTGCGTACGCGTCCAACTGTGGACGTAGCCGATGCGCGGAACATCCAGCGGGTGCGTCTTGACGTGAGGCACAGATGCCATCGCGTACGCCGAGAGGCCGAGTCGCTGGAGCGCGCCGTCGAGCTGCGTGCGATTGGCGTTCGGGATGATGAGTGCGCCGGCGCGGAAGTGATGGCCGTCGGCGTCGAAATCCTGCTCGGCGGCATCCATCCTGGTTTTCGCGAACTTGAATCGGAACGCCGCGATGTTGTTGTCCGCCGTGTTGTCCACCACGACGACGCCGCCGGCGCCGCTCACGCCGCCGGGCGCCACCGCGTCCTTCGTCAGCATCGTCATCGGCTGATCGAGCAGACGCTTGTCGCCGATCGGCGTGATGGTGATGTCGCGCATGAGCGGGAAGGTCCACCCCGTGTCATCGTACGGCGCGGGATTCTTGGGCGAGAAGTGCTGCAGCGCGAAGTACATGTCGGCGAGCGTGCGGTAGGGTTGGTCGCCGCGAATGATGTAGTCGCCCTGCTTCACCGAGACGCCGCCGGCCGTGAAGGCGGCATTCGCGGTGTGCACTTCGAGTCCCTGCGCGCGCAGGTCGTTCACCGCGTCCGCGGCGTTCGCCTTACGATATTGTTGGGCGGGGATCACCCATCCATACACCGGACCGGTCTTCCCCTTGTCCACCGCGCGGACGTTCTTCCGCCAGTAGTTGTCGAGGAACGTCTCCTTGTTCTTCGCGACGTCGGAGAGCGCGAACAGGATGGCGGATTCCTGAATGTTGGTGTTGTTGCGCGGCCCCCAGTTGATGCTGTCCAACGGCGGGTTGGGCCGGAACCATTCGCGGCTCGTGGTCGTCGGCCGCGGTTTCACGACGTAGTTGTCCGGCCCGTAGCTCTGGACTTCGTAGAACCGGCCGAGCTCGTTGTGGGTGTGGGCGATGAAGAAGAGATAGTTAGGCGTCCAGCCGTCGTAGAAACCGTACGTCCACACGCCCGGCACCCCGCGCTTGGTCATCTCCATCACGTCGTTCTCGGCGAGCATCCACCATTCATCGATCGTGATCGGGTCGATCTGCTCGTTGTACGGACCGGTGCCGGTGGATGCGTAGAGATACGTCTGCGCTTCGTGCAGGTCGTGCAGAATCGTCGGGTGCCAGTCGAGCACCGCCTGCGTGGTGTGCTTGGTGAGCTGGAGGAACTGCCCCATCCCGTCGCGGTTGTTGTCGTGCTGCACGTACCTGCCCCAGTACATCAGCGGAAGCCGCGGGGCGCCTTTCGGCTGCTTCTTGTTGTAGTAGTAGGTGTCGACCGCTTTGTCGCGTCCATCCGGTTCGATCACCGGCGTGATCAACACGATCACGTTGTTGCGGATGTTCTGGATGAACTGCGACGAATCGACGGCCAGGCGATAGGCGAGCTCCATGAGCATCTCCGGTCCACCGAACTCCGGCGAATGGATGCCGCTCGTGATGTAATAGATCGGCTTCGCGGTGTGGATGAGCTGCTGCGCCTGTTCCGGAGTGGTCTTGCGCGGGTCGCCTAACGCAGCCAGCATGCCGCGGTATTTGTCCAGCTCCTTGATCGTTTGCTCGTCGGCCACCGCCGCGAGGATCATGTCCCGGCCTTCTTCAGTCTTGCCGATGCGCCACACTTTCACGCGCGGCGACGCGGCGGCGAGCGCGTCGAAGTACTTGTAGATGTCCGCGCTGCGGTCGAGGATGCCCGGCGCGCCGATGATGTGGCCCAACACCTTGAGCGGCGACGGCACGGTCGCCGACGCGGGCAAATAGTCGACGAGCTCGGTCGATATGCGCGGATCCTCGAGGTCCTGCTTGATCTGCGCCGTGTACGCCGAGTCGATCGCCTGTTGGGCGCGGACTGCCGTGGGCGCGAGCGCTGCCGCGGTGAGCGCGATGGTGCAGAGCAGCCGGAGCTGCCGCGTGATGTGGGACATCCTCATGTTCCTCTCGAGAGGGGATCGAGCCGCCGGTAGATCGGGTTCGGGGCGGCCTGAGGGGCCGCCGGAAGTAGTACGCGATGGGAACGCAGGACGTTGAGGCGCGTCCTGCCTAACGTAGGTCGGCGTCGAACCCGCGCAAGAGAAAAATGTCGCTGATCGGGTGCGTCACCGCTCCCACCCATCGCTTGCCGTCGCTCGACAGGGCGCAGTAGCAGCGGTCGGGCTCGAACGGCAGCGTGCTCGCGGCCCTGGCCGTTCCTCCGCGCGCCGACACCCGCCACAGCATGGGCCGATGCGGCCGCCGCCAACGCGCCGAAATAAATCGACCCGTCGGACATCCAGGCGAACGGATCCAGTACTTCGTTGCCGAACTCGAACCAGGTGATGCGCTCTGGCGTCTTCGCGCGCGCGTCCACCACGCGATCGCCGGCCGCTTGCTCCGGACTCACGTACTCCGGCGTGCCCAGGCTCGCGCCGGTCTCCGTTAGGCGTCTCGCCGCCTCCTGGACCGCGAGTGCGATCCCGAAGTCCGCGAGTACCGCTTCGCCTTCGTGCAGGAGGATGTTGTCGGGCTTGATGTCTCGATGGATCACTCCCACGCGATGCGCGTACTCCAATGCGCCGCCCACCTGGCGCGCAATGCGCAACGTGTCCTCGATGCTGCTGCACTTCTCACGCGCGAGCTTCTGCCGCAGCGACTCTCCGCGCACGTACGGCACAGCACGTAGTGCATCACCTCGTTCGCCGAGCCCGAGTCGATCAGCGTGGGGATATGCGGATGATCTTGATCGCAGCCGGACGCCCATGCTTGAGCTCGGTGGCGAGAAAACCCATCGCCATTCCCCCCGCGCCCAACTCTCGCTCGACGCGATACCGGTCTCCCAGTGCCGCCGCGACCTCGCTCACCGTAGTCATGGGCGTTCAACATTCGTCCTCTGGCACGGCACGTCAATCGCGGACAAACTTCCTCGGACAGCGCCGGCTCTGATCCACCGTAGCCCAGGAGACAGATCATATGCGCCCAATTGGTCTGCTGTTGGCGCTCGCGCTGATCGCTGTCACCGCCTGCATGAGCGACAACAACGGTATCACCGACCCCGCCGAGATCGAGCAAGCGCTGGTCGGAACCTGGCTCCAGAGCACCATCGCCCAAGGCTCAGGCGCGAGCTTTACCCTGGTGGTCACGGATAGCCTCGTGCGGGGCAGCGGACGATGGTTCGTCGAGGCCGGCCGTGGAGGCACACTCTCCGTCAACGGATTCGTGTCGAGAGCGTCAGTCGTGCTCGACATCGCCGAAGACAACGGCACGACGCTCCACCTCCAAGGGCGCCTGCTCGTGCCCGATATTCTCACCGGTGCACTCACCGGCAACGGGAAACGCGTGACAGCGACGTTCCAACGACAGTAACGTCGGCCGCGGCCGTCGCCCGGACGCTCGACCCAACCGGCGTGCTTTTGGTACGACGCGTGTCGCGTTGATGCGGTCCGGTCAGCGATCGCGGTATATTGGTGGCCCTCGACGCACGGAGACGGACCTTGGCGCTCGATGACGTACCGTTGCCGCTACTGGAACGCTACGCGATCGGACAGTGCACGCCCGAAGAGCTGGCAGAGCTCGAGGCATGGATTGGCGACCGACCCGAGCGCCGACTGTTCGTCGATCGGCTACTCGGCTTGTTCGCCAGTGAGGGCGATGAAGGAGACGCGCCGCTCACGTTCACGGAGGGCGAGATCGAGCACGCGTGGGGGCGCTTGGCCGAGCGCATGGCAGAGGAGCGAGACAAGGGCCGCAAGCGGGCGATATGGATGAGGCGTGCGGCGGCTGGAGTGGTCTGCGTCGCGCTGGCCGTCGTACTGTGGTTGGTCTTTGCTCGCTAGAACGAGCGTTCGCATCCGTTAGGCGGCGGGCAGGAGGTCGGCAACGCGTGTGCGGCGTCCACCCGGTGCCCTCAGCTAGCCAGACTTGCCGAACGCCAACCGCAGCGCTTTGAGCCCGCGCGTGATGTTTCGCTCCACGGCCTTCACGCTCACGCCCATCACCTCCGCGATCTCGGCGTTAGTGAGATGGTATTGGAGCCGCAGGACGATGGTTCGCTGCACGCGTGCCGGCAGACTGCTCACCGCACGCTGCATGAGCTCGACCATCTCGTCCACGTCGACGGCGTCGTGTGCGGTGACGGCGTACTGGCTCATGCCCCATTCTTCGCGGCGAGCCGCCACCAGGTGCTGCCAGTCGATTTCCACGCGATCGCGGCGCAAATGGTTGAGCGCGCGATTGTGCGCCGTTTGGAACACGTACGCCCTGAGATCCATCGCTGCCGTCCAGGTGTGACGGCGCTTCCAGACCGCCAGAAAGGCGTCCTGTATGATCTCTTCGGCCGGCGCGCGCGTGCGCACATAGCGCAACACGAGGGCATACAGCTCCGAGTAGTGCGCACGAAAGATGGCGCCCAGTCGTCGGGACGCTGCCCGATCCTCATCGGTGTCGCGTTCTCTGATCGTCAGCGGCCAGCGAAGGGGCGGGCGCTCCAGGGCATCGTCGAGTGTCTCTCCGTCGGACAAGCGGAATTCCGGGACGGGCCAAATGGCGGCCACTTCGGACATGGCGACGTGCTCCGTTTCAGGGTGCGCAAGGATACGTCATTCCTCGCGCACGAGCGTCATCGTTTTATCGCACCAACGACGACGTCGAGCAGAGCCTCGTCCCCCACACACATCTCGACACCTCACGAGCCGCCCGACCCCACAGCCGCCGCTCGATTCGTCACGTGTGGGGTGCGATACGGGGCGCCGAGTCGAATAGAGAGGGACACCACTCGTTCACTCGGGACGCCGATACTGGACATCGATTGGGAGCTGCTGTTGCGGTACTGCGAGCGCGATTGCGCGTACGTCGTCCGCGAGCGATTCGACCTTTGGCTGCGTGCCGACGGCCGCCACCGCGCGTTCTACGACGTCATTGCGTTAGGCGGTTCGGACATGCGGCCGTATCTCGAGCCGCCCGACGCGCCCGACTGGGGGCGCTCCGAAGGCGTTGGCCGCGGCTGACGTGCGCGAGGTGCCAGATGCACGTCGGGCCGCTCCAGTAGCAGAGGGGCCCGGCGCACGACGGCGATACCGAAAACGGAGGCGTTAGGCGAAGCCGGCCATGCGCAACCCTCAACAGGCGTCAGTGACATGTCCGTTCGTGTCAGTTCGTGTCCGTTCGTGTCCGCGCTCTGTCCGCCTGTCCGTTCGTGTCCGCGCCCTGTCCGCCTGTCTAACGCGCCCGCCGCACGCGCAGCACCTCGGCCACGAGCGCGCCGGCCCGGTCCGGGTCGAACGGCTTGCTCGTCATGAGCCGGCAAAAGAAAATGGCGCCGAGGAGCGCGAACGCCGTCAGCTCGGGATCGAGGCGCCGCGGAAAATCCCCCGACTTGGCGCCTGCTTCGAGCAGCGCGATGAGCGGCCGGCGCGCCTCGGCCTGGAACCGCCGATGGAACGTGCGCAGCTCGGGATCGCGTTCTGCCGCATCGATCAGTGCGGGCAGGCACTTGGAGAACGCAGAGTGCTTGGCGACCTCGGCGACGTGGCGCACGACGCGCTCGAGTTTTTCGCGCGGGCTGCCGGTGGACAGGTCCGGGTCGCCCTCGTTCTGGAGCATGCGAAACGCATCAGCGATGAGCGCGAGCTTGTGGCGCCAGAGGCGGTAGATGGTCGCCTTGCCGACGCCCGCGCGCGCGGCCACCGACTCGATGCTGAAGGCGCCGTAGCCGGCCGCGCCTAACTCGTCGAGGGCGGCGCCGAGGATGACGCG
>DAHUXU010000014.1 GCA_027307005.1 Gemmatimonadota bacterium | reverse complement strand
AAGATCGCGACGCTCGGCCTGCAGGTCGATGGTGCGGACCCGGCACGATTCGCGGCCGACATGAAAGCGGAGCTGCCGCGGTGGAAGGCGGTCGCTCGCGCCGCAGGGCTGCGCACCGACTAGGGCGGACATCGGGCATCTCTCATTGGAATCGGGCCATGGACCCCCACCGAAGCAACCGAGCACCCGCAATCCTTGCGACCGCAGCCACTCTTGGCGTTGGCCTCTTGTTCGCCCTCAGCGGCTGCGCGACGGCGCCGGCGGACGACGCGCGTATCGGTGTCGCGCGCTACCAGAGCGTGATCGAGAGTCCCATCCGGACCGACCAGGACCGGCGCATGGACGCTGAGCGTCATCCCGCCGGATTCCTTCAATTCACACGGGTGAAACCGGGCATGCAGGTGCTCGACGTCTCGGCGGGCGCGGGCTATACGTCACAGTTGCTGGCGCTCGCGGTCGGTCCGACTGGCACAGTGTGGGCACAGAACGAGCAGCCCGGCGCGGCACTTGCCAAGCGACTGGAGGATCATCCCCAAGCCAACCTGGTGCCGGTGGTCCGACCGTTCGAGGACCCGGTGCCGCCTCAGGCGCCGAAGCTCGACCTGATCACCCTGGTCCAGAACTACCATGACATCACCTACCATCCGGTCGACCGGGCGAAAATGAATCGACGGCTGTTTGCGGCCTTGAAGTCGGGTGGGCATTTCGTCGTGATCGACCACTCGGCCAAGGCCGGTGCCGACATCAGCGTCGGGAAGACGCTGCATCGCATCGACGAGGCCATCGTCCTCGCGGAGGTGCGGAAGGCCGGTTTTGTACTCGAAGCCGAAAGCGCCTTCCTTCGTAACCCCGCCGACACCCGCGAGTCGTCCTCCCTTCGCGCGACCATTCCCACCGACAAGTTCGCTCTGCGGTTCGTCAAGCCGTAGAGCGCGAATCGGGTGCGCGGGCGCTCCGGCCCCGATCACTTCGCTTCCCGACAGCAGTGACAACGCGCTCAGACTTTGTCCAAGCGGAACTCCTCCACTTTGTCGGCGATCGCGCCAACCTCCACGCGCGGCGGGATTCCACCACGCTTGCGCCCGCTTTCGCATGTTCCGAACCGCTCCTTGAAGCACGGGGGCAACTCCCGGCTGTTCGGGGCCGCGATCCAGAGTCGGAGGAGGTGCCGTCGCCGCTCGAGGTCGGGGTAGTCTTCGAAGCTGGTTCGAGAATGCAGCACGCAATAGTTGTTGGCGATCTGGAAATCCCCCGGCTCCATCTGGAACGACAGTGCCATGCCGGGCTCGTTGGCGATGGCGTCGAATAGGTCCAATGCCTCTATTTGCTTGGCCGTAAGTCGGGGTACGCCGGGGAATCGCTGGGCGGATTCGATATACCCGCGGATGTACCGACAGGTCACGAGCCCCTTGTGGTACGAAAGCATCGGCATGGCATAGTAGGGTGCGTCGCCCTCGTCCTCGCGTCCGCGTTCTCCCCGACGATCGATGTAGAAAGGCTGATAGAGTTCCGCGAGCAGATCTGGACGACGAAGCTGGATTTCGTTTTGAATCGCCGTCACGCTGACCAGGCGCGACAACCCGCCTGACTTTGCCTGCTTCAGGCACATCAGGAGGATGAGATCACTTTGATCGTTGTGAAAGATCAGTTCGGCAGTGGTCTGGTAGGCCCGCACGTTGCTCTTGTTGATGTCCAGGCCTAGATTGCGGACGCGCCCCAACAGGTGGCCATCCGCGTTCTGTGAGAGCGGAATCCCCATATGCTGGCCGAGGCCCCAGAAGATGTCCTCGGCATCCTGCTCGGTGAACTTGCCAATCGGAAAGCCGCGCATCAGGAAGAAGCCGCGACCGTGCTCGAGTTCTTCCAGCATCTGCAGCAGCACGCTCGAAAACCTGGGCAACGGGAAGTCCGCCTTCCCGAAGTTCGGAGCACGCAATCCGCCTTGCCGCAGGTGCTGAAGGGCCACCTCGATCTCACCGAGCGCGTCCGAAGGAAACCGAAAGATCCATTCGTCGCTATCCTGCAGGTCTGCGCCATGCCAGAGCCCCGGATTGGCCAGCAGCGGCGCGGCAGGCATCGCTGGGGAAACATTGTCCATGCCCGTTCCTCCATTAGTTACAGTCAGGAATTAAGTATTCGCGCGGCTTGGCATCCTGTCAACCGAGTCACAATGACCGGCGTCGGAGAGGCACCGGGAACAGACGCAACGTCAACGACCTACAATCGCCCCCAGCCACGGGCATCCGCGGGCGCAGGGGCCTGGGAAGCATGACCGCCGTTGGAGGCACCGCCGTGAGGAAACGAGCGATGGGGGTTCCCGCCGCGGGACGCGAGGAGCCGACGAGCGCGGCTGCCCGTGTGCTTCCCGAGGATGTCGGTCGGCACAATCGTGCGCTGGTACTCGAAACCTTATTCCGCTCGCGCAGCACGTCCCGCAGTGCGCTTGCCACCGCGACGACGCTCACGAAGCCCGCGGTCTCGCGCATCGTCGACCAGCTACTTGGGGCGGGATTGATTCGAGAGCAGGAGCGGAGCAGCGAGCATCAGGGGCAGGGTCGACCGCGCGTCGGCATCGAGATCGACCCCATGGGCGCATACGTCCTGGGTGTCGGCATAGGTGCTTATGGCCAGTGGATCCGCATGGTAAACCTGAGAGGCGATTGTGTCGCACGACGATCGCTCGACCTGCTGCGGGAGCCGTCGCCTGGCGAAGCGGTCGCTGCCGTCGGGTCCGCGGCCCGGGCGCTCGTGCGCACCAGCGGCGTGCCCGAGCGCCGCGTGCTGGCGATGTGGCTCGCTGTCGCGGGTGTCGTCGACCATGAGCGCGGCGTGGTCGTCGACTCTCCGAACATCGGGTGGCACAACGTGGATATCTGCGCCGCGCTCTCGAGGCAACTGCGCCTGCCG
>DAHUXU010000003.1 GCA_027307005.1 Gemmatimonadota bacterium | reverse complement strand
TAGATCGCGGCGGCCGCGGCGCCCTTGAGGATCTCGACCGATGCGATGTCGGCGGGATTGATGTCGGACGCGCGATTCGGCGCCGTCGTCCCGGCGAGCGGATTCATCTCGGTCGAGTACGTCGAGTTGTCGATCGGCACGCCGTCCACGACGAACAGCGGCTGGCCGGTGCCCGTGATCGTCTTGGGTCCGCGAATGCGGATGTACGAGGACGAGCCCGGGTCGCCCGACGACGAGTTGACCTCGACGTTCGGCGCTTTGCCCGCGAGCGCGGAGACGACGTTCGATTCGTTGGACCGCGAGATGAGCGACGTATCGACGGTGTTGATGACGTTGCCCAACTTCAGGCGCGTGGTCGAAATGCCTTCGCCGGTCACCACCACTTCGCCTAACCGAAGCGGATTGGCTTCGAGCACGAAGTTCTCCGGGTGCGCGCCGGGCGTGATCGCCAGGGCCACCGCCTTCTCCCGATACCCGATGAGGCGGACGGTGAGGCTGTCGGTTTTGCCGCTGACGCGCGCGGCCGGAATCACCAGGCGATACGTGCCGTCCGTGCCGGTCACGACACCCAGTCTGAGATCCTTGAGGAACACGCTCGCGTACGGCAACGGTGCGCCTGACGCGGTGGCGACCGTTCCGGTGATCACGGCTTCTTGCTGGCCGGGTTGTTGTGCCCCCGCCACCGCGGCAATCGCGAGGGTGGCAAAGGCGGCGAGCACTGACGAGCAACATCGCATACGTGCCTCCACGGTACAGGACGGCATACGCATCGCACGCTGGTCGCTGCCCGCGCGCGACGCCGGGAGGCGTAGTATCCCGTGCTCGACGCAACAGGAACAACGAATTCGGGACGAACCCGGAGGGGTGAGGGACAGGAGCGGCGCCGCGAGGGACGCCGGTCGCTAGGCAGGCTGCTGCTGGGCCGGCAGGCCTTCGGCTCAGTGAGCAGCCGACAACGGCCCTCGTCCCGTTAGGCTACCGACCAGCCTCGGCCGGCCTCAGTCGCCCAACACGTCCGCGAAGTATGCGGACACGTCCAGCTCGAACGCGGGATGGTTGGGATCCGGCGCCCACAGGACGTGGTCCGTCATCACGTCCGGACGATCGTCGCCGGGGCGCCAGCGCTCGATCAGCCGCGCATCCGGATCAACGATCCAGTACTCAGGGATGCTCGCGCGCTGATAGCGCCTTCGCTTGAGCTGCCGATCGTATCGCGCGGTGGACGGGGAGATGACTTCTACGACCAGCAGCATCGCAACGATGTCATCCCAGTCGCGAAGCCGAGCGCCCGTGGCAGTTTGGTACACGAACAGATCGGGCTGGAGCACTTCGTCTTCGCCGAGCGAGAGATCGGCCGGCGAAAACAACACTCTGCCGATACGAGTCTCTCGGAGCCACGGCTCCAGTCGCGTCACGAGGCCCATGATGGCCTCTTGATGAAGTCCGCGAGGCGCCGGCGTCACAACCAGCGCACCCTCGATGAGCTCGTACCGGTTTCCGTCGTCAGGCAACGCGCGTACGCGGTCCGCGGTCCAGTGCTCGGCGGTATGTGGCATACCCATAAGGCTCTGCTCGGCGTACGGGGATGGCAAGTGCGCATGGCGCACGATCGTTCCGCCCGGATCGGCGAGCGACATCAGATTTTTTCGGGTGCGGTCGTCCTGTTGCGGAACGAGCATCTCGTTGCCTGCCCACCGTGAGGAACACCAATCGCGGGTCGCCCACCCGCGCGCCGGCGCCTAACGCCGCGGCCGACCTCGCCGCTCCGTGAGAGCCTTCGGATCACCTACGGCAGAAGCCTCAGCGATGGAACGTGAAGCGGCCTGACCAACGAAAAATGGCGGCGGTCCACCGTCAACACCTTCACGATGTCGAGTCGCTCGGCGGCCGCAACCACACACGCATCGACGAGGCCGAGCGGCGTGTCGAGATAGATGCTCATGAGATCAGCCGCCCGCTCGACATCTTCGGACGTGAGTCCCTCGAGCGTGAATTCGCCATCTGCAATCGCTCGCGTGAACGCAAGCTCGGCGTCTGCACCGATACGCCGGCCCAGGAGATAGGACACTTCGGGCAGCACAACGACCGGAACGAGAACGTCTTCTCGCGATCGCTCCCACCAGGTGCGAACGCGGCTGTGCCACGCGTCATCGCGATCGACGAGCGCGTACAAGACGCCGGAGTCGGCGAGGACTGTCAGCGATCGGGCTCCGGCCAGAGCAGTTCGTTGACCCGCTCGGATGTGTCGCTGCGCCCGCTCGCAAAGCTTCCGGCGACACTCGGTAGCCGCGACTGCGATTTGCCTGGCGTCGCGATATACAAAGCCAGGGCTTCGCGCACGACCGACGCGAAACTTTTTCCTTCGCGCCGCGCAAACTCGTGGGCTCGCCGGAGCAACGTGGCGTCGAGGAAAATGCTGGTGCGCTTCATGACATATATACTACGTTAGATATATGCCATCGGCAACGGTCGTAGCCCTCAGCCCATGAGCTCTCTGAGCCGGCCTGCGTATGCCTGGCCGACCACGAGCCGCGTCCCGTCGGTGAGCAGGGCGATGTATTCACCGTGAAACCAAGGCTGGATTTCGCGCACCCGATCGAAGTTCACGATCGTCGAGCGGTGGATTCGCAGAAAGGAGTCGCTCGGCAGGCGGGCTTCCATGCGCTTCATGCTTTCGCGGAGCACGAACACGCCGCCGCGGGCGTGCAGCCGCACGTAGTTCGCCGCTGCTTCCACCCAGTCCACGTCGCCCACGCGGACGAACTGGACCCGGCCTTCGTGCCTGACGGCGAGCCGTTCGCGGCTCGCGCGGGCCGCTCGCAGCTCGGCCACGAGTGCCAAGAGGCGCGCATCGGGCGCGGCCGCGTCGCCTAACGCCAAGCGCTCGCGGGCGCGGGCGAGGGCGGTGCGGAAGCGTTCTCGCCCAACGGGTTTGAGCAGGTAGTCGACGGCGTGCACGTCGAAGGCGTGCAGCGCGTACTCGTCGAAGCCGCTCACGAAGACGATCGCCGGCAGCCGCGCCACGTCGAGCGCTTCCAGCACGTGGAAACCGTCGAGGCCAGGCATCTGCACGTCGAGGAACACGAGGTCGGGCGCATCGCGCTCGATGGCGGCGATCGCGTCGGCGCCGTTCGCACATTCGGTGAGCAATTCGACGCCGTCTTCGCTCTCGAGCAGCCGGCGCAATCGGGCGCGCGCCGGCGGCTCGTCGTCGACGATCATGATTCGGATGCGGCGTCCGGGACCCACGGCTCAGGAGACGCGGCGGCGCACGTCGGGACGGAACGGCAGCACGAGGACGGCCTCCACACCTCCGTTAGGCGGAGGCCGGTTGATCAGTTCGAGCCGGTACGCGGTGCCGTACGTCTGGCGCAAGCGCTCGCGCGTCGTGCGGAGCCCAATGCCGTCGCGGCGGCGGCCGCCCTCGCGCAGCGCCGGCAGGCCAGGGCCGTTGTCGATCACGCGGAGCCGGACGCCGCTCGGGCATCGCTCGGCGCGAACCTCGACGTGCACCGTGCCCGTGAGACGCGACGCGCCGTAGCGCACCGCGTTTTCGACCAACGGCTGCAGCACGAGATTCGGGACGAGCGTGTCCGCCACGCCGGCGTCGAGCTCGATGTTCGTCGTGAGCCGGTCGCCCAGGCGAAGCCGCATGATCGCCAGATAGCGGCGGAGGAAGTCCACTTCCTCGCGCAGTGGAATCTCCTGCGCGCCGCCGGCCGCGAGTGCCGAGCGAAGCAGGTCGCCTAACGAAGACAGCATCTCGTCGGCCGCATCGACATCGTCGTGCATCAATCCCGACACGGCGTTGAGCGTGTTGAAGAGAAAGTGCGGACGGATTCTGAGGCCGAGCAGCTCGAGCTCGGCGCGATCGAGCTGCGCCTGCAGCACCGTCGCGCGCTGGTCGCGCTCGCGGAAGCGGTCGCGATACCGGATCGCATGGAGCGCCGCGACGAGCGCGGCGCAGGCGAGCAGGTCCGATGCGGCCATGATGCCGGCGTGTCCGGCGAACGACGCGATCGCGCCCGAGGCGGCGCCGGCGAGAAATTCGGGAACCACTTGCTCGACCGCGACGATCACCAAGGTATGGACCGCCGAGATCCCAAACACCGCCGCGAACTGGGTCGCAACCGATTTGTCGAGCGCGCGACGCAGCACCGGAAGCACAAGGAGCCACACGTACCAGCGGGCCAGCTCCCACACGAGGATGGGAAGAAGCGACGACGGTGTGCGGTGCGGCGGAGCCAAGTAGCGCCCGAGCGCGAACAGCAGAGCGAGAACGGTCGCGACGCCGACGACTGCCCCGGCCATCCCGGCGCGCCGCGCGATTACCCTGCGTCCCTCCAGCTGACGCCACCAGGCAACCGTGCGAATCGAGTCCGTGAGCGGCAAAGACATGGAACCACGATGACGAAGCGTTCCCCCCCCAGCAAAATTGCTACACGTAACGAGCCCGGACACCGGCGCATCGAAAGATTTTTCGGTCGAGGCCGCCGGATCGGTGCAGCGACCTGACGCGCGGCGCGGCCTCGTGCTTCGGTCAATGGCGTACAGCGGACCGTTGTCGCCGCGTTTGGACGCGGTATCATTGATCGGTCCGGAAACGAGCGCGACCGCTCGTTGTCGTTGGGCTTTCAACCGGAGTGATGTCGGCGCATGACGGCTCAGGAAGAACGCGACCTCGGTTTCGGCAGCGTCGTCGCACGCGAGAGCCGAAAACGACTGCTCAATCGCGACGGGACGTTCAATGTCGAGCGTCGCGGGCTTCGATATTTTCAATCGCTGAGCCTGTATCACACGGCGCTCTCGATCTCGTGGCCGCGGTTTCTCGCTGCGGTCGTGAGCGCGTACCTCGTGATCAACGTCGTCTTCGCGTGCGCTTTCCTGTTGTGCGGACACGGCGCGCTCTACACGCCGCCCACCGGAATGCCGGAGGGCAGGTTCCTCCAGGCGTTTTTCTTTTCGGTGGAGACGTTCGGCACCATCGGCTACGGCAACGTCTATCCTGTGGGCGTGCTGCCGGGGCTGGTGATGGTGGTGGAAGCGTTGACTGGGCTCCTGGTGCTGGCGATGTCGACGGGGCTCATCTTCGCGCGCTTCTCGCGTCCAACGGCGCGGATCCGGTTCAGCACCAACGCCGTGGTGGCGCCGTACCGCGGCATCACGGCGCTCATGCTTCGCATCGTCAACGAGCGCCGCAACCAGATCGTCGAAGTCGAGGCACAGCTGCTGTTCTCGCGGCGCTCCGCCGACGATGGGTCGGCGCGCGTGTTCGACGAGCTCGGCTTGGAGCGGCGCCGCGTCGTGTTCTTCCCGCTTGCCTGGACCATCGTGCACCCGATCGACGAGACGAGTCCGCTCTTTGGCCTAACGCCGGCCGATCTCCGCGAGATGGACGCCGAGTTTCTCGTGTTGCTCAAAGGGATCGACGAGACGTTTTCGCAGACGGTGCACGCGCGGTCTTCGTATCGCGACGACGAGATCACCTGGAACGCGCAGTTCACGTCGATGTTCAACCCGCCCACGCCGGACGGTGTGGTGAGCATCGACATGGACCGGCTCGATGCGATCGAGCGCATGCGCACGGGGCCTGCGCCCCTGAACGCGGCCGCGGACTAACGGAACGTCACCCGATGGGTGGCGCGTCGGACAGGTGCTCCTGCACGATCACCCAGCGCGACCCGCGCCGCTCGAACACGGCGGTCCACGCGCCCCCGACCACGTGCGGCATGCCCCGCGGCGTGAGGTGCGGGATCCGGTACGTGGCGGTGAGCACCGCTGCGTTGGGCGCGAGCACATCCACGGCCATCGTGTCCCACACCCACCGCGGCTGGCGCATGTTCTGTCCGGTGCTTTCCCAGAACGTGCGGATGTTCTGCTCGAGCGCCGCGCGTGTGGTGGTGATGCGCCCGCCCGTCGCCGAGATCACGCGGCCGGTGTCCGCGTAGAGACTCATGAGCCGATCGACGAAGTTGGGTGCGGACAGGTCGCACGCGGCTCGCATGCGGGCGCGGAGCGTGTCGGCAATGGCGGCGCGCTGTTGGGCCGTGAGGGTCGCGTCGCCCGAGGCGGGCGAGCAAGCGAGCTGGGCAGCCAGGCCCAGCGCAGCGCTGAAGGCGATGCACCGCCGAATGGTGGTCATGGTTCCGCGGCGTGGTTATAGTGATTGTACGAGGCGAAGGACAGCGCACGTCTCCGTGAGTGGACGCTCGACCCAGGCCGTTGCGGCTCGCGCGGTTCGCGTGATGGCGCGCTTGGTGCATGCGGCACGTCGCCCTGGACATTCTCAATGTGCGCGGCGCCATCGAAGATCGCGAGCGCGTCGGCGTGTTGGGCGCGCATGGCGAAAGTGATGCCAGGCATCGAGCCACCGAGGCGGTCGCACGTTGTTGTCCGGAGATGAGGAGGAGAGGTATGGGCGCGATGAAATCGCTGGCGCTGCTGCCGATGGCCGGATTGATCATGGTGGCGTGCGGTCGACCGACCGCGACGTCGTCCACGGCAATGAACGCGCAATTGCGGAAGGATCTCGATCGTGCGGCGGCGCCGACGTCGGATCTCGCGTTGTCGCGCTACCGGCCGACGCAACCGGCGTCGAACGTGGAGCTCGGGTTGGGCAACGGGAACCAGGGGAAGGAGGCGCCGCGGAAGGCGCACGTCCCGCGCGCGCGCCATACGCTGACGCCGACCGTGGAAGCGGTGAGCGCGATCACGCCGCGTCGCGCGCCGATGCCCACCGTGGTGGCGGAGTCGCCCGATCCCGGTCCGATGGCGGGCCCGCGGCCGATGCCCAACTCGCTGGGTTCGATCTTCCGCGGCGGCATCATCGCGGACGACGATCACTGCCAGATCCATCACCAGGGCGGGATGGCCCGCGTGGCGCCGGAGCGGCCATCGTTAGGCGGGCAGGGGTTGCACCCGCGCGGCATCTGGTAAGGCGCGCGGCAGTGGCGACGACGAACCGGGGCCGGCCTTCGCAGCCGGCCCCGTTCGTTTTTCTGCCCGGCCGATCGGCCCGGGACGCCTACTGCGGCAATGCGAACGTGAACAGCGTTTGGTCCGCCGCGACCGAGATGTACTGGCGCCCGTCGAGCGCGTACGTGATCGCCGGCGCGCGCGGCGCGCCGCCTAACCGGACGGTCCACAACAGCGCGCCCGTCCGCGCATCCGCCGCGTGGAAGAGACCGTTCGACTCGCCGTAGAACACGATGCCGCCGGCCGTCGCCAGCGACGCCGTGCCCTGCATCGTCTCCGCAGTCACCGTCTGCCAGCGCACTTTGCCGGTCGCGGCGTCGATCGCCGTGAACGTGCCGCGCGTTGGGCCGGCCGGAACGTGGTACCCGCCCTGCCACTTCGTCCCCACCTGGAAGGGCGCCGGCTTGAGCGTGAACTTGATCGGCTGTACCTGGCCGGCCACATACAACAATCCGGTGAGCGGCGAATACGACAGCGGCGTCCAGCTGCTGCCGCCGCCCATGCCGGGCATGATCAACGTTCCGCCGAGCGTCGGCGCAGCAAACGTATTCTCGTGCGGCACGAACTCGTCGGTGCGACGGATGCGTGCGCCGGTCCGGCGGTCGAGCACGTAAATCCATCCGACCTTGCCCGCTTCGGCTACCGCCGGCACGCGCTGGCCGTTCACCATCACATCCAACAACAGCGTCGGACTCGTCGCGTCGTAGTCCCACTCGTCGTGCGGCACTTCCTGGTAGTACCAGCGCAGCTTGCCCGTATGAACGTCGAGCGCCACGATCGACGGGGTGTAGAGATTGTCCCCGGGCCTCACGCTGCCATCCATGTTAGGCGACGGGTTCCCGACGCCGAAATAAATGAGGCCGAGCGCTGGGTCGTACGACGGAGTGTTCCAGACGCCGCCGCCGCCGATCTGCCACGCCGTTGCGTACCGTGCGCTATCCTGACGCTCGCGCGCGATGTCGCGCGGCAGCCGATCGCCATCCGGCGTGGTGCGCGACCAGTGTCCCCACCAGCCGCCGTCCTGCGGCGATGGAATCGTGTAGAACCGCCAGACGCGCGCGCCCGTCTCCGCGTTGTACGCATCCACGTGTCCGCGTATGCCGAACTCGCTCCCCGCTATGCCGACGATGATCAGGTCGTCCGCCGCCAGCGGCGCGCTGGTCATGCTGTAGCTCGAGTCGGGGTCCGCAGTCTTTGCGTCCCACACGAGCCGGCCGCTCCGGCTGTCGAGGGCGAGCAGATGATCGTCGAACGTCGACACGTACACGAGATCGTGATAGAGCGCGACGCCGCGATTCTTCGGGCCGCAGCAGCTGGCCACGCCCGGCGTCTTTGCATCGAAGCGCCACAGCTCTCGGCCCGTGCGCGCGTCCACCGCCATCACGACGCCGAGGGGCGCCGTGTAGTACAACACACCGTTGGACTCGAGGGGCGTGCTCTCCTGGCCGGCGATCGGCGTGTTGACCTGGTGTGCCCACGCGAGCGAGAGCGAGTGCACGTTGCCGGTCGTGATCTGTGAGAGCGGCGAATAGCGCGAGTTGGAGTAGTCGCCTCCGTTGGTCAGCCATGCGCCGGCATCGCT
>DAHUXU010000732.1 GCA_027307005.1 Gemmatimonadota bacterium | reverse complement strand
GCTCTTCGCGACATACATCGCCATGTCGGCGTTGCGGAGCAGATCGGAGGCGCTCCCCTCATCCTTGGCCGTCGCGATCCCGATGCTGGCCGTCATGAACACTTCCTTGCCTTCGATCAGGATCGGGTGACGTACGCTTGCCGCGATGCGGTCCGCCACTTCGGCCGCCGCCTGGTCGTCGGTCGCGTCCTCGATCAGCAGCGCGAACTCGTCCCCGCCTAACCGAGACACCGTGTCCGACGTCCGCACGCAGGTCTGGAGCCGCGACGCGACCACCGCCAGCAGCCGGTCGCCCGCCGCGTGTCCCAGACTGTCGTTGATGGTCTTGAAGCCATCCAGGTCGACGAACAGCACCGCGAGCATCTGATCGTGGCGGCGCACGAGCGACAACGCGTGGCTCACGCGGTCCAGGAACAGCACACGGTTCGCCAGACCGGTGAGCGGATCATGGAAGGCTTGATGCGTGAGCTGCTTTTCCAACGCCTTGCGCTCGCTGACGTCGCGCGTGTTGAGCACGATGCCGCCAACGGTGGGTTCGGACAACAGGTTGGTGCCCACGGTTTCGACGCTCAGCAAACGACCATCGCGGTGCCGCACCTTCCATTCGGCGGGCGGCGTCACGCCGGGATTCGCCGCGGCCGAGACGAGCAAACTGATCGCCTCGGGTGCGCTCTCGTGATGCAGAAACTCGGTCACTTTGTGGCCGAGCAGATCTTCGGGTGCGTACCCAAAAATCGTCGTTACCGCCGGGCTCACGAAGCGGATCACGCCATCGACGTCCACGATGGCGATGACGTCGGTCGAGTGCTGCACCAGCGCGCGGAATCGTGCTTCGTTCTCGCGCGCGGCGCGATCGCTGACCAATCGCGCGTTCTCGCCCACCGCGGCCAGTTGGCGCACGACGAGGAACGCCGTGGTGAGCATGGCGCCGATGGAGAGAACGCTGAGCGGCGTCGGCCAGGACCGGACGGCCACGACCAGAATGAGCCCGAACAGGAACGCGCCCGCGACGTACGGCAACGGGCTGAACGGCTGAACGTCGGGAAGCTTTTCCTCGAGCTGCGTCGGCGTCGCGGGCCACGAGAAGCGCGACAACGCCGCCATGAGCACGCAGTAGGATCCGAGGTAGACGATGTCGGTGGAGGTGAGACCGAACCAGCCGACGTTGAGGAACTCGAGATCGTTCGCGAGATCCGAAATCGCGTACGCCGTCACGCCGAAGACGAACCAGGCGCGTGCGCCACCGCGACTCTCCGCCGGCCGCCGCATGAGGAACGCGGTGAGGCCGGTGAGCAGCAGGATGTCGCCTAACGGATAGGCGAGGGCGATCGCGCTGGCCAAGGGGCCGAGCGCGTTGGCCTGCGTCGTCGGCCGGAGGACGAAGAACCAGACGGCCGTGCCGCCGCCGATGAGCACCGCGGCTGCGTCGAGGAGGAATTTGCGGTTCTCGTGCTCGCGCCGCCGCGTGAGCGGGAACGAGAGCAGGCCCGTGAGCAGCAGCGGGTAAAACGGGAAGTAAAAGACGTTGATCCAGCTGACGCCTGGATCGCCGTCCATGATCATGCCGACGTAGAACGAGACGATGTTGCCCGCCAGCACGAAGACGAACGCGATCGTGATGAAGAGCAGGGCTCGGCGGGTCCGCGGATCGTGCACATGGCGCTGTGCGGCGCGCCACGCGAGCAGTGCGGTTCCGGCGTTGAGCGGGAGGAAGACCAGCCGTGCGATGACGTGCGTGGCCAGATCGTCTCGGGGTCCGGATGCGCGCCAGATGACATACAGCAGGCAATACGCAACGGCGAGCACGGGGAGGGCGGTCCCCCAGTCCTGCCACCACGCTGATGCCCGCCGTGCCGGCACACTCCCCGACGGACGGTGCGATTCCATGAGCAGAAGACGCGGGTCCGGACGACACGTTTCATGACACCGGCCCGCGCGCGATTTTTCAGTCGGCGGGGTGCTGCGACGAGCTCAGCCAGGGCGTCTTGGCGGGCCGCCTGAGTGTCAAAGAATCCGACGGGTCGAACGAGCGATCAGCCGGCGGCTGGCAGGGCCGGCTCGCCGGCCTCGTCGCGCGGGCGGTCGCGAGAGAGCGGGAAGACGAGGGTAAAGGTGGTTCCCGCGCCGTACGTGCTGACCACGGACGCGCGGCCGCCTAACCGCTCGAGAAGTTTGCGCACGATGCTCAGCCCGAGGCCCGTGCCGCCCACTTCGCGGGTCATCGACTGGTCCACCTGGCGGAAGTCTTCCCAAATCATGTCCAGGTCGCTGCCTTTGATCCCGATGCCGGTGTCGGTCACGTCGACGCGGACGTCGTCGCCGTTCTCGATACACACGGTGACGGTGATCCCGCCGCGAGGCGTGAACTTGATGGCGTTCGAGATGAGGTTCAGCAGGATCTGTTTGAACTTCTGGCGATCCGTCTCGATCTCTCGGCACTCTTCGGACACGCTCGACGAGAACGCCAGGCCGCGCTTCTGCAACATCGGTTCGACTTGCTGGTGGACTTCGGCGATGATGATGCGCGGGTCCACGCGCTCGTAGGTGACCGGCATCTTGCCGGCCTCGATGCGGGCGAGGTCGAGCAGGTCGTTGATGAGGGTGAGGAGGTCCTGTGCGGCAGCGCGGATGCGGCGCAGGGCGTCGCGCTGTCTGTCGTTGAGCGGCCCGTGGATCTGGTCGATGGTAAGCGACGCGTGGCCCATGATGGCGTTGATCGGCGTCCGCAGCTCGTGCGACATGCTGGCGAGGAAATCCGACTTGAGCTTGTTCGCCTTTTCGAGCTCCTGCGACTGCCATTTGAGCCGCTCGTTCTGCGCCTCGAGGTCTTTGGTGGCCGCGCGCACGCGGGCCTCGAGCTCGTCGGAAAACGCTTTGACCTCTCGATACAGGCGCTCGTTCTCGACCTGCTTCGTGAGGTCGTGCAGCACGGACACGATGGCGACGGCTTCTCCGCGGTCGTTGTTGATTTTGCCCGACACGACTTCGACG
>DAHUXU010000723.1 GCA_027307005.1 Gemmatimonadota bacterium | reverse complement strand
AGCCAACCCACCGACACGCGCGATGAGTTCGCCGGCGTGTTCGATTTCGACCAGGCGTTCGAACGAGAATATCCGTGGAGCGTGCTGCAAACCGGTTGAACGTGTACCGGGCCGTACGCTGAGCGTTCGGCACTCGTTGTCGAAGGGGCGTTGAGCGGGAGGAGGTGAGGCTACATGGATGTCAACGAGCTTCCAGCGTGCCGCAAATGCGGCAAGGGCACGATGCTCCCGCTGAGCGACTACGGCCGCGACGGAGCGCCCATCACGTTCAAAGCCTGGGTGTGCAACAACCCCGAATGCGGATTCAACATCCGCATCGACAACGGGGAGATCAGTTTCGGGCGCACCATCGGGCAATCGCACAAGTGAGAGGGAGCGTGAGCGCACGGTAGCGCGGTGGGCGACGCGGGTCGCCCACATGCGCACCGTGCGTGGCTCATCCCGGCGCTGTCGCTCGAGATCTCCATCACCAATGCGCGTGAATCCGCCGCGCGTGACGCGGCGGCGATCGCGCAGGGGGTGCCATCGCGCGCGCTGATGCAGCGCGCGGGCGCGGCGGCCGCGGGGGAAATCGCGCGGCGGTTCGGCGACGCGCTCGCGCACGGTGTGCTCGTGCACGCCGGCCCCGGCAACAACGGAGGCGATGGGTGGGTGGTCGCGCGCTGCCTCGCCGCGAGCGGCGTGCAGGTGCACGTCGTGGCCGCCGCGGATCCGACCACCGACGATGCCCGGGCCGAGCGCGCGCTCGCGCAGCCGGTGGTGGACGCGGCGCGTCCGCCTAACGCGCGAGTGGTCGTCGACGCGCTGCTCGGCACCGGCGCCGGCGGCGCGCCGCGGGGCGCGATCGCCGACGCCATTCGCGACATCGCCGCGGCGCGTGCGGCCGGTGCGTCGGTGGTCGCGCTCGACCTGCCGACCGGCGTCGACGCCGACGCGGGGCACGCCCAAGGCGCCGTGCGCGCGGACCTCACGCTCACGTTCGGCACGATGAAACGCGGACTGCTCATCGCGCGCGGCAACGCGGGGCGGATCGTGCTGCTCGACATCGGGCTGCCGCGCGTCGACGCCGGCACGCCGACGCTCGTGACGCCGGCGTGGGTCGCTCGCACCGTTCCGCCGATTCCCGCCGACGCGCACAAGGGCGTGCGGCGCAAACTGGTCATCGTGGGCGGTCAGTTAGGCATGGCGGGCGCCGCGATCTTCGCCGCGCGGGCGGCGATGCGCTCGGGCATCGGCATGGTGCGCGTCGTGGTGGCGCGCGAGTGCGTGCCGATCGTGCAGGCCGCGGCGCCGCACGCGATCGCGCGCGCGTGGCCCGGCGAGCAGCCAGAGGATGGGGACGACGCGATCAATCGTTGGGCGGACGGCGTGCTGATCGGACCGGGCCTCGGCGACTCGCCGCAGAGCCGCGCGCTGGTGGAGCGGGTGCTCCGCGCGTGGCGCGGTCCGGTGGTCGTCGACGCCGACGGGCTCAACGTGTTCAAGGGCGAGGCGTCCACGTTAGGCGCGCTGCTGGCCGGGCGGCCGGCGCTGCTCACGCCGCACGCGATGGAGCTCGCCCGGCTCTCCGGCGCCGATCCGCAGCAGGTCCTGGCCCGGCGCTTCGAGATCGGCGGCGAGCTGGCGCGTGTGGCGCACGCGGCCGTGCTGCTCAAGGGCGTGCCGACAGTCGT
>DAHUXU010000702.1 GCA_027307005.1 Gemmatimonadota bacterium | reverse complement strand
CTTCGCGTACGTGGCGCTCTCGTCGGCCGACCATTCGGTGTACTGGCCGGCGCTGGCCGCCGCCGAGGTGCTCATCTTCATGTCGACGGGGCCGATCAACTCCGCGATCGTCGACGCCGTGTCGGCGGCGATGCGCGCGTCGGCGATGGCGGCGTCCATCTTCACGATTCACATTCTGGGCGACGTGCCCTCGCCCTACCTCATCGGCTCGCTCTCCGACCGCGTCGGCCTGGCCCATGCCGTGCTGCTCGTGCCCGCCGCCGTGCTCGTGGCCGGCGTGTGGTGGATCTACGCGGCTAGCGTGCCGCCGGCACGGGCGGAATGAATCGGAGCGACTTGCCGCGGCTGACGACGGCGCGCAGCGCCTCGTACACGAACGGATCGAGCAGCGTCCGCACGTGCTGCTCGAGATAGGCGATCGCGCGATCCGGCGACAGCGGCTTCTGGTGCGCGCGTCCCACCGTCACGGCATCGAAGGCGTCCGCGGCGCAGAGGATCCGCCCGCCTAACGAGATCGCCTCGCCCGTGAGCCCCCGCGGATAGCCCGCGCCATCGTAATGCTCGTGGTGGTCGTGGATGTAGTCGAGCACCACGCCCAGGTGCTTGAGCGGCGCCAGAATCTCCATGCTCACGCGGACGTGACCGCGCACGTGCGTGTATTCATCGGGCGTCAATTTCCCCGGCTTGGACAGGACTTCCTCGCGGATGCCGATCCGTCCGATGTCCATCAGCCGTCCCGCCAACCGGACCGCCTCGATGGTGTCCTCCGAGAGACCCATCTCGTGGGCGATCGACGCGGCGAGCTCGCCCACGCGGTGCGAGCGACCACGCAGATAGCGGTCTTTCGCTTCCATCGCGTTGATCAACGTTTCCGTCACCGTCACCGTGAGCGTGCGCAGCGCTTCCTGCTCGCGCTCGAGCTCCGCCGTGCGACTCGCGACCTCGTCGCGCACCAGCTGGTCCACCTGACGCTGATGCAGCATCAGTTCGCGCTTGCGGCGCACCTTCTCGATTGCGTGCTCCAGGTCCGGCAAGTCGAGCGGCTTGGTGAGGTAATCCATCGCGCCGCTTCCGAGCGCGTCGGTTGCCGTGGCCGCGTCGCTGACCGCGGTGAGCATCACGATCGCCAGGTCAGGACACGCCTGCAGCGCGTGCGGCACCAGCTCCAACCCCGACATGCCGGGCATGCGAATGTCGCTCAGCATGATGGTGAACGGCTGTCTGCCTAACTGATCGAGCGCGGCTGCTGCCGACATCGCCGTCTCGACCTGAAATCCGCGGATCGTGAGGAACCGGCGGAGCGCATTGCAGATCGCTTCTTCATCATCGACGATCAGCACGCGTGTGGCGCGGCGCTCGTCCTCTCGCAATGGCACTCCGGAATCCACACGCCGAACAGGGCCGGAGATCCGAAGTGCCGGAGCCAGTGCTGCGGTCATCGTCAGGGCTGGACGAAGGACGGGCTGGTCACGCTGCCCTTCTTCCCGGTGGACACAGGCGAGAGCGAACCGCCCGTCGTGCCCATCGAGACGACGCTGCCATTGCCGCCGTATGCGCCGTTCACTGCCAGGCACATCGACGCGTTGCACGACGGCTGTCCGAGCGCGGCGTCCGCCGAGGCGAAGTCGATCGTCGAGCCTGTTGCCAGCGTCACCTCGCGGAGGTACGGTGTGCCGGTCGCCGACACGAACACGATCTGGGAACCATCGGCCGACCACGCGGGATCCACCGCGCCGCCCGACTCGTGTGTGAGCTGCACTGCCTGTCCGCCCGCAGCCGGCACGACGTACACTTGCGGCAGGTTCGAGCGCGTCGAGACGAAGGCGATCTGCGAACCATCGGGACTCCACACCGGAGCACGCTCAGGAACCCACGACTCCGAGCCGGTGGTGAGCGCCGTCTGGTTCGCGCCCGTGATATCCATGGTGAAGATGCGGATCACGCCGCCGCGGGCGCTGGTGAAGACGATGCGCGTGCCCGAGGGATCGATCGCCGCTTCATCATCGAGGCCCGCGCTGTGCGTCAGACGCGTTTGGGCAGAACCGTCCAGGCCCGAGATGTAGATTTCGGCATCGTTGTCGCGATAGGACGTGAACACCAGCTTGCCCGCCGCGCTCTTCGGATTGTTGTCCGTCGAATTGTCGAACGTGAGGCGCGTGTTCGTGCCGTCGTGGCTCCAATAGATCTGCGGCGTGCCGGCCGCATCAGAGGCGTAGACAAAATCGGCAACGGCCGGGGCTTTGGGCGCGCGCTGCTGATCGGGCGCCACGGGGCTCGAGGAACTCGAGCACGCGCCGGCCAACAGCGCCATGCAGCCGACGGCGAATGCGCGGGGCGCAGGACCAACGAGTGGAGAGTTCGTGCGGGACATGGAAGTAGGGCTCCTCGAAAGTTCAATGGGACTTGGTATGCATTGCGTGTCTGTGCTGACATCGAGGAGTATCGTGAGCCGTAGGAGTGCCTTGAGATCGCGAGCAATTAAAGCCGGCTCATGTCACGCGCGATCCGTCGTGGCGGGCGGTGCCCGAGTTGTCGCGCGCTGGCTCGGGCGGATGGGACCGATCCGGGGTATATTCTTGCCGGCATGACACCTTTTACGAGCAGCCTTCGCCGGCCTCCCGCGCGCGACAAGCCCGTCTTCCTCGATGAGACCGGGCGGCGGTGGCGGCTATTGCGTTTGTTGGCACTCGGCGCCGGTGTCGTGAGCTCGTTAGTCGCGGCGGTGGTGGTCTTCAGCCTGCTCGTGCCGCCGGCGGGGCCGGCGCTGGCGATGTCGGCGACGCCGCCCACGCACTCCCATCTGGTCATGTCCAAGACGCAGCGCCGTCGGTTGGACAAGCGCCTGCAATTGTGGTTCGAGCTGCGCCGCCACCGCGCGCCGCCGGCCGTGCACGCCAGCCGGCTGCCGATCCAGGCGCGGACGGTGGTCGGTAAGGCGCCCGAGCCCGGTCAGCCGATCGTCGCCGGCTTCTACGTCAATTGGGACGACAATTCGCTTGCGTCGCTCGCCGCGAACGTCGCCGATATGGATTGGGTGATCTGCGAGTGGGGCTTCCTCATGCCCGGCGGCGACTCGCTGCGCATGAACATCGATCGCCGCGTGCCGTACACCATCGCGCAGAAAATCCCGGACGAGCGGCAGCGTCCGTGGGTGTTCGCGATGATCTCGAACTACGACTCGACGCGGGGGAAGTGGGACACGCCGTCGCTGCGGCACCTGCTCACCGACAAGGCGTCGCGCGACCGGGCGATCACGCAGCTCACCGACACGGTGATGCGCTACGGGTTAGGCGGGGTGACGCTCGATTTCGAGGAGGTGCCGCCGAGCCTGACCGACGCGGTCGTGCAGTTCGAGAAGAAGCTCAAGGCGAACCTCGCGCCGAAGGGGCGGCTGGTCACCCAGGCGGTGTCGTTCAACGACACCGACGCGCAACTGGCGAAGTACGGCGCCGTGGCCGACAAGCTGTTCTTCATGCTGTACGATGAGCACTACGGCGGCGGCGATCCGGGACCCGTGGCGAGCCAGGAGTGGTTCGTGCGCACGGCGCGCCACATGATGCGATTCATTCCGCCCAACAAGGCGATCCTCGCGTTGGGCGCGTACGGCTACGACTGGAACGACTCCGACGATTCGGCCTCGGCCATGACGTTCCAGGACGTCATGAGCGCCGTTCGGGACGCGGCGGTGGACGGACAGCCGGCGGCCATTCACTTCGACACGGCGGCCCTCAATCCCTACGCGACGTGGCGCGACCCCGACTCGACGGACCACGTGGATTGGTACCTCGACGGCGTCACGGCGTACAACGAGATCATCGCCGGGGATGCGTTAGGCGCGGCCGGCGTTGCCGTATGGCGGCTCGGCTCCGAGGATCCGGCGATCTGGTCGGTGATCGGCAAGCGCGGCATCGATGCGCCGGCGGAGAGCCTGAGCGTGAT
>DAHUXU010000069.1 GCA_027307005.1 Gemmatimonadota bacterium | reverse complement strand
CACCGGCACGCTGAACCGGGTGCCGGCCACCACGTACTAGCCGTCCGGCGTCGTGAACGGCGACGAATGGTTGCCCGCCGAGTTCGGGATCTGCAGGATCTCTTCGGTCTTGAATTGGCCGAGGTCGATGCGCGCGATGCGCGGCGTGTTGTTGCCGTTGATGAACAGCCACTTGCCGTTAGGCACGCCGTTCGTCTGCGACAGCTCGGGGTGGTGGGCGTCGTCCCAGGGGACGAACCCGAAGCTCGTCTGGAGCATCGGCTTGGTCTCCTCGTCGTATCCCCATCCTTCCTGCGGGTCCTGTGAGAACACCGGGATCACCTTGAGGAGCCTGCCCGACGGCAGGCCGTACACGGATACCTGTCCGCTGAAGCCGCCCGAGAAGAACGCGTAGAACTCGTCCTTCTGTCCGGGCGGCACATACACGCGCGATGCCGCGTCGGCCCCGGTGACGGCGCCGGCTAAGGTGGCCGGCGCGCTGGAGTGGCAGGCTGCGAGCAGGCTGGGCATCCCGATGGCGATGGCCAGCGTACCCTTGGCCATCAGACGGGCACTGGAGCGCATGATCGTCCCTCGTCGTCTTGGCGACGCCATGGCCGGCCCAACACAGGCGGCACGCGGCTTCGCGATCGTGTGCTCCAGTTTCGTCGATCGCGATCGGCCGCAAGATCGGGGGATGCCCGAGCGCCTGTCAGGGAAACCCGTGCGCCGGACGACTGCGTTTGCCTGACGCGTCCGCTGACGCGCGCCGCGGGTTAGGCGATCAGGACCCGCATCGACGTCGGCCCACACGCCTGGGTCAATAATCCGCCATTTGTCGGTGAAACACCGACACGATGTGGCGAGATGACTGACCAAAGTTCCGGCTTCTCCCGACGGAGCCGGCGCCGCCTTTCACCGAGACTTCAGTCACATACAGCACTGATCCATTACTGGAGGACTCGATGAGGTTCGTGAAATTTGTCGTACCGGTCGTGATGATCGCCGCGGCGACCGCGGGCGCCGCGATCGGAAATGCGAAGCCCGCAGCGACCGTCGAACGAATCGATTTCGACAAAACGGTCCGCCCAACGACACCAGCATACGATGCGCGCCTTGCGCCTGCATCGCCGGCGCCGGTCAAGGAATTCAGAATCCCGATCAAAGATGCCACCGTGCAAATCGCCGACAGCGTGCCGTATCACGCGTGGACGTTCGGCGGAACGGTGCCGGGGCCGGTGCTCCGCGTGCGCCAGGGCGATTCCGTGCGCATCACGGTGGTCAACGAAGCCCCGATGCCGCACTCGATCGACTTCCACGCGGCGCGCATTCCGGGGAACGTCGCCTATCGGATGATCATGCCCCACGACTCCATCACGTTCGCATTCGTCGCACGCGACCCCGGCGCCTTCCTCGTGCACTGCGGCACGCCGCCGGTCGTCATGCACCTCATGCAGGGGATGTACTTCGCGATGATCGTGGACCCGAAGAACGGCTGGGGCACCACCGCCGACAAGGAATTCGTGATCGTCGAAAGCGAGTTCTATGCCCAACGCACGAGCGCCGGCGCCGACTTGCAGCCGGACTACGCCAGCGCGCAGAACAAGCAGCCGACCTACGTGGTGTTCAACGGCCGCGCGTTCCAGTACAAGGCCAATCCGCTCAAGGTGAACGTCGGCGACCGCGTGCGCTTCTTCGTCGTGAACGCAGGCCCGAACCTCGACAGTGATTTCCACGTGGTCGGCGCACTCTTCGATCGCGTGTATCCCGACGGCAATCCGGCGCATGCGCTCGACGGCGTGCAGACGTATCCCGTTCCCGCCGGCGGCGGCGCCGTGTTCGAGACGACGTTCAAGGCGAACGAGAGCGGCGAAGGCATCTACGCGTTCGTCACGCACAGTTTCGCCGACGCCGAGAAAGGCGCGGTAGGCATGATTCAAGTGGGCACGCCGCGGCAATACGCGACGATGGCGCACTGATCGCGCGTCAGCGCGATGCGCGTACGGACGCCGGGGCGAGCGGCAGCGTGAACGTGAACGTGCTGCCCTCCCCCGGCGTGCTCGTCACCCAGATGCGGCCGCCGTGCGCTTCGATGATGCCTTTGGAGATCGCCAGTCCGAGTCCCGCGCCGCGGCGCCGGCTGGAATGGCGCGCCTGCCAGAAGCGCTCGAACACGTGCGTCTGCTCCTCGACTGGGATCCCGATCCCCGAATCGGCCACGGACACTTCCAGCCGCGACGCGTTCGGCGTCGCGCGAATCGCGATGCGGCCGCCCGGCGGCGTGAACTTGATCGCGTTGCCGAGAAGATTCATGAGGACCTGTTCGATGCGCGCCGCGTCCACGTCGACGAACGGAAGGTCATCGGGCACCGACAGCTCGAGCGCAAGCGAGCGCTCGGCGAGCGCCGTGCCTAACATTCGCGTGGCCGCGGCTACGATCGTCGCCGGCGGTTCGCCCTGGCGCTCGACCGACAAGTGGCCGGCCTCGATGGCGGACACGTCGAGGAGGTCGCGAATCAAGCGCCGCATCCATTCGGTCGAGTCGACGATCATCCGCAGCAGCTGTCGGCGGCCTTCCTCGTCTTCCGGCGGCTGATCGCGGAGCACGCTCGCACCCATCGAGATGGCGGCGATCGGATTCTGCAAATCGTGCGACACGATGCCCAGCACCTCGTCGCGGGCCCGCGTTGCCGTGCGCGCCGCGTGGGAGAGGCGCGCATTGTCGAGCGCGAGCGCCAGTCGCCGGGCGATCTCCTCGGCGAAGGCGAGGTCCGACGGTTCATACTGACGACGGGGGCCGGCCGCCATCAGCGTGAGCGCACCCAGCAGGTGCTCGCGGGTCACGAGCGGCAGGATCATCAAGGAGCGAAGGTCGAGCGACCGCCATGCGGCGGATATGTTAGGCGTGTCGTCGGTGTGGGCCTCGAGCCAGTCGTCCGTGACGGTGGCCACGAGCTCGGCGCGCCGCGTGCGCAGGACGTCGATCACCCGCGACGGCGAATCATGCCCAACGGGACCGGCCGCGGCCAGCGCGGCCAGCGGCGTGCGCGTGTGCTCGGGCCCGCAATCGCTCACGATGCGGCGCGTCATCTGGTCGCCGTCGAGCAGGTCCAGCACGCATGCGTCGGCAAGTTCGGGCACCGCGACATTTGCCGCGAGCTGCGCCGTCGCCTCGTAATCGAGCGAGCGCGCGAGCTCTTCGCCGAGCGTGGCGAGAAACCGCTGTTCGTGCTCCACGCGCTTGCGCTCGGTGATGTCGCGCAGGACGACGGTGAACAGCATCCCCGTCGGCGTCGAGAGCCGTGAGATGGACGCCTCGGCGGGAAACTCGATGTTGCCGCGCCGAAGGCCGAAGATCTCGCGACGCTCTCCCATGCGCCGTGCGGTCTCGGTTCCGGACGCAAAGCGGCGCATGTGCCCGGCGTGCGCCGCGCGGAAGCGCTCGGGGATGAGTCGCTCGAGCGGCTGGCCGATCATCTCGCCTCGCGTGTACCCGAAGATCACCTCCGCGCCCGTGTTGAAATGGATGATCCGTTGGGCATCGTCCACGCTGATGATCGCGTCGGCCGCGATG
>DAHUXU010000670.1 GCA_027307005.1 Gemmatimonadota bacterium | reverse complement strand
GACGGACAGGGCCGGACTGAAGACGGACAGTCCGGCCCTGTCCGTCGTGTCCGGCCTTGTCCGCCTGTAGCTTTTCAGTCCGGCCCTGTCCGTCGTGTCCGGCCTTGTCCGCCTGTAGCCTTTTTTGTCCGCCTTTAGTCGAGGGCTGTGATCGTCACGGCGGCCTGGCCCTCGCGGCCGTACGTGACGTGCACCTGCCACGGCTGGCAGCAGACTTCGCAGTCTTCCTCGTAGCGCTGGTCCATGCCGCCGCCTGGATCGATCGCGATGTCCACGGCTTCGCCGCAATACGGACACACGACCATCGCTTCGGTGTCGACCGTGCCGTCGCCTAACGGAAACTCGTCGTCGAGATCCTCGGGCAGTTCGTCGTTGTCGTCGTCGTCGGAGAAGAGGCGCATGTCAGGGCCGCGGGCACTTGGAGGCGTCGAACGTGTTGTTCACGTCGCCGATCTGCGAGGACAGTTTGCGGAACCGGGCTTCGCGCGCGCTGTCGATGCTGGTGTGCACGGTGCGGTACGCGCCGGCGAGGGCGATGTACGCATCGTCAGCTCCCTCGTAGCCGACGCCGAGTCCGCGGCAGGTGAGGCGCTTCGTCGTGAAGTCGGCGGCGCGATCCTGGAAGTTCCGGATGGCCTGCTCCAGCGAATCGGCGAGCGCGTCGAACTTCTGCATCCTCGGATTGGACGACGGCGCGATTGCGTTAGGCGCGGGCGTGGCTGCGGGCGGCGCCGCGGCGGTCACCGTGGGCGCCGTCTGCGACGCGGGAGGAGCGGTGGTCGTCGCGTTCGCGGTTCCGCCGCTCGTCGGCTGGCGCACCGGAGGAGTCGACACGGCGGTGCTGTTGGCCGGCGCCATGGCGGGCGGCGCGCTGCTCATCGACCCGCCGGTTGGGAGACCAGCCGTATCGCGCGGCGGCGCGTACAGCGCGCTGTCGGCGGCGCGGGTGTTGGGCGCGGGTGCGGGTGTCGATGGAGACGACGAGAAGAGCCCGCTCGCCAATCCGGCCGGGGGCTCGATGGTCCCTCGGTGGTTCCACCACCAGAGTCCTGCGGCCCCTGCGCCGATGACTAACAGAAGCACGGCCACGGCGCCGAAGCGGAATCGCCGCGGCTCGGGCATCGGGGGCAGTGGCAGGTCGTCCTCGAAGAGCGCGGCTTCGGGCAGCATGACTGGCAGTGTCGGCTGCGCGGTGAGACCGGCCAGCGCCGGATCGACGGGGTCCGGCGATTGGCGTCGAGGTGGCGGCATGTGGGGGCGACGTTCGGACCGGTCGCCTTCGACGGGCTGTTCGGTGCGGTAGTTCGCCCAATCGATGAGTGTGCGTTTCCGTCCGCCTGGCAGGAGGGCGTCGTCTTCGACGATTTCGTCGAACGGAATGAGCAGTCCGCTCAAGCCGCCGCCCGGGTGCAGCCTGAAGAATCCGCCGGTTGGTTCGGGGCCAGTGGTAGCGATGACGAGTCCCGACTGCCACGGTTCGCGGAAGCGTTCGCGGTGGGTTTCGAGGTCGAGGCGGGCGGGCGAGCTGCCGACGAACGGCGCGCTGTGGTACCATCCCATCACCCCGGCGCGCCGTCGGCGCAGCTCGAGCTGCATCCCGAGCCACTCTTCTTCAGGGATCTGGACCGGTTCGGTTTCGCCGATGACGTGACCTGTCCGCATCGCGCTCGTAATGACCACGTAGCGCGACCCGGTATCCGGACACTCGAAGAGGTTGCCGAGTAGGAAGCCCATGAGTTCCTGCTCGGGATCGGACCGGAGATGGCGCATTGCTTCGCGCAGCGCGCCCTGAGTAATGAATAGCGGCACATCCGCACCCGACGCGGAGTCGGCGCCGTTCGATCCTGCTGGTATCCAGTGGATCGACCGCGCGACCGGCATCGGTTTGCGCAACATCATGAAACCGCTTTGCATCGGCGTACTCAATGCAACGGCACCTCTTAGAAGCCAACTTGGCTAATCATACAACCCTGCTTGAGAGGGTAAAGAGCGAAAAATTGGAGACCGGACCGTTTTCTTGCTTACGCATGGGCTCGGTATCGTCTCGCCCGGGGTTTGCTACCCAGCAGACTGATATTTGTGCATGGATGACTCATCCGTGGCGGCATCGAGTTTCCATCTTTCACATTGATTTCTTGTTTCACAACACGTTTTGTGATCGAGGCCCATCTTTTTGTGACTGAAATGCACTTTAGGGACGTCCGCCGCTCGAAGGTTTCGAGCGACCTGCGCTCGATACGATGAAGCTCCTGCATGTCGTAGGGGCGCGCCCCAATTTCCCCAAGCTTGCTCCTGTGCATCGCGCGGCGGCGCGAGCGGGATTGGTGCAAACCGTCGTCCACACCGGGCAACATTACGACGATGCGATGTCGGGCGCGTTCTTTCGCGACCTTGGCATTCCGCAGCCCGAGGTGGACTTGGGGGTCGGTTCGGCGTCGCACGCGGTGCAGACCGCTCGAATCATCGAGCGGATCGAGCCGGTGCTCGACCGGGAGCGGCCGGACTGGGTCGTGGTTTATGGCGACGTCAATTCGACCATGGCCGCGGCGATCGTGGCCGTCAAACTCGGGCTTCGTGTCGCGCACGTCGAGGCGGGGCTGCGCAGCCGCGACTGGACGATGCCGGAGGAAATCAACCGCATCGTGACGGACCGGCTCGCGTCGCTGCTGCTCACGCCGTCGCGCGACGCGGACGAGACGCTTCGCGCGGAGGGCGAACCGGCCGACGAAATTGTGTTCGTGGGCAACGTGATGATCGACTCGCTGCTCCACGCGTTGCCGCAGGCGCGGGCGTCGGGGTTCCGCGCCAAGTTAGGCGTGGACGGGCGTTCGGTGGTCGTGACGCTCCACCGTCCATCCAACGTGGACGAGCGGCGGCGTTTGGCCGGGATCGCGGATGCGCTGCGCGATCTGTCGCGCGACTATTCGGTGATTTTCCCCGCGCACCCGCGGACGCAGCAGCGGCTCCGCGAGTTCGGCCTCGACCTGGGGTCCGTGAGGCTGCTCGAGCCGGTGGGCTACGCCGAGATGCTGGACCTGGTGCAGGGGGCGCACGTGGTCGTCACCGACTCCGGGGGACTCCAGGAGGAAACCACCGCGCTGGGCGTCCCGTGCCTAACGGTACGCGAGAACACCGAGCGGCCGATCACGATCACCGAAGGGACCAACCGGTTGGTGCCGGACCCGGCCGCGCTCGCGGTCGCCGTGCGTTCCGTTAGGCGGACGGATTCGCCGCGCCGGCCGGAAGGATGGGACGGAGCGGCGGGAGAACGTATCGCGCACGCGCTCGCGACGCACTGACCACGGGCCCGCGACGGTGACCACGACATCGCTCGAAACCCGGCTAGCCGCGGGCTACGCCGGATCGCCTACGGAGCCGCGCGTGCTGGCACTCGATGGCGTGCGAGGCCTCGCGATCATCGTCGTCATGATCAACAACGTATACCCGCCCACCCACGCCGCCCTCGCGGGCGCCACCGGATTCGTGTGGCATCTCTCGAACCTCGGCTGGGTCGGCGTGGACCTGTTTTTCGTGCTGTCCGGATTCCTGATCACCGGGATCCTGAGCGACACAAAAAATGCGCCCCGCTACCTGCGCAATTTTTATGGACGACGAATCGTCCGCATCTTCCCGCTGTTCTATGCGGCCTTGTGCGTGATCTACTTCGTAGTCCCTGCACTCCTGCACCATCCGGGCGGCAGCGTTGCCCAACTGCATCGCTTGAAATGGTTCGAGTGGTTCTACGTTGGCAACTTCGGCTACTATTTCGTCGGATATCCGCCGTTTCCGACCGTGCACCTGTGGTCGCTCGCGGTGGAAGAGCAGTTCTATTTCGTGTGGCCGCTCATCGTGCTGCTGGTCGAGCGCGAGACACTCAAGAAGCTGTGCGTCGCGCTCATCGCGGCGAGCGTCGCGCTCAGTATCCTGTGGATGCTCACGTCGGGGGACGAGAAGGCCCTCTATCTCCTCACGCCGTTCCGAGCGCAGGGCCTGCTCCTCGGCGCCTTGATGGCGCTCACGCTGCGCGGTCCGGGCGGAGCGCGCGCGTTGACCCGGTGGCTCAAGCCGCTGGCGCTCGCGAGTGCCGCACCCGCGCTCGCGCTCATGCTCTGGACCGAGCTCAGTCGCTCGAGGGTCGCCGCCGCCGTCGTCGGCACGCTGGGATTCCCGCTCATCGTATTTGCGTTAGGCGGATTGCTGTTGGCCGCCGTGGGCGCGGCGCCCGGATCGCGCACGCACCGGTTCTTCACCAGCAAGACCATGCGCTTCATGGGGCGCTACAGCTACGCCATGTATGTCTTCCACGAATTCGTGCTGTGGGGCGCCAACACCTTTGTGCCCTGGACGGTCGCGCCGCCCAAAGTGTGGGGCTCCCATGTTCCGTTGGGAATCGCCGTGCTCGTCGTCGTGGTTGGCGTGACCGTTGCTCTGTCGCTCCTCAGCTGGCACCTGTACGAAAAGCAGTTCTTGAAGCTCAAGCGGTACTTCCCGTATGCGCGAGAGGTCCGGCAGGACACCGGCATCGCGGCGGACGTCGCGAGCGCCGCGATTCCCTAACGCGCGGTCGCGAGCGTCCATTTCTTTATCGGATTTTCCGGTGACCGCCTCTCTGGACCGCGATCAATACTTTCGCACCGACGATCTGCGCGAAGGCGTCGCTGGCCGCGCCATCCGCGGCGGCGCGTTCACCGTCGGGTCGCAGGCGTCGCAGTTCATCATTGGCTTGCTGGCGACGATGGTCATGGCGCGGCTCCTCACCCCGCGCGACTACGGCCTCATCGGCATGGTCACCGTCGTCACCGGATTCCTGACCATCTTCAAGGACATCGGCCTCTCGCGCGCCACCATCCAGCGCAACGTGCTCACGCACGACGAGGCCAGCAGCCTGTTCTGGATCAACGGCGGCGTCGGTGTCTGCATCAGCCTGCTCACCGTGGCCATCGCGCCGGCCATCGCGCGGTTCTACGGCGAGCCG
>DAHUXU010000655.1 GCA_027307005.1 Gemmatimonadota bacterium | reverse complement strand
GGGTGGATGGTGCTCGACGCCGTTGTCGACGCCGTACAGGTAGTGGCTGAACCAGCGATTGACCATGTCCGCGGGCGGGTTTCCGCCGTGTCCTCCCTGGTGCAGGTACAACGAGACGGGCAGTCCGTCCTTTTTCATCTCGTTGTAGATGCGCACGCTGTGTTCGGACACGACGTTGTAGTCGTTGAGTCCGTGCGCGAGGAGCACGGCGGCCTTGATGTTCTTTACCCACGGGAGCAGGTCGCGCTTCTCCCAGAAGTCGTTGTAGTCGCCGGTGACGCGGTCCTGCCCTTTCTGCCCGGCGAACAAGCCGTTCTTGTACAGGCGCTCGCACGTCGCGCGATCGGCGGTGTCGCCGCTGGCGATGAAGTCGTACAGGACATCGACGTCTTCGCCGAGATAGCCGCCGGGCGAGCGGACCAGTCCGTTCGACCGATAGTAATGGTAGTACGATGTGTTAGGCGAAACGGGAATCACGACCTCGAGGCCTGCGACGCCTGTGGTCGCGGCCGCGAGCGGGAGCGTGCCTTGGTACGACGTGCCCATCATGCCGACCTTGCCGGTGGACCACGTGGCCTGCACTTCCTCGGATCCGGTTTCGGTGGTGTAGCCGTTGGCGCGGCCGTTGAGCCAGTCGACGACGTATTCCATCGCGGTGCGTTCCGGCGTGTCGCCGACCGTTGGGCAGCCTTGCGATCGCCCGGTGCCGGGCGCTTCCGAGTGCACGACGGCGAATCCGCGCGGCACCCACTCGTTCACCATCTCGTTGGAGATGCGCGTGCGGCTGCCGTTGTACGGCGCCGACTCCATGTGGGCGCGCGGCTTCGGTGCGGCGTTGAGCTCCTGGCGCACGTCCCAGTCGACCTGGTCGCGCGAGACGCCGGCGTAGTACGGGCTCGAGCCGTAGATGACGGCGACCTTGAGGCCTTGCGTGTCGGTCTGCCGGGGGCGCGTGACATCGACGTGGACGCGATCGGGTTTGCCATCGTGATCGCTGTCGAACCCCGTTTCGACCCACAGATCCTGGCGGATCCAGGTGGACGAATCGGCGAACGCGGGGACGATCTGCGCCATGCCATCGACGAACGTCGGCTTGGCCTGCGCGGAGTCCTGCGCCGTTAGGCGGGTAGCCGCGAACAGCAGGAGCGCGCCGCCGAACGCGGCGGCGCGGGTTGCACGATGCATGGTGACGGAAATAAAAGAGATGAAAAGCGGCACGGACCGGTCACGACGTGCTGTCGTACGTGACGACGCGCTGGACGGCTTCGAGCTCGTCCTGCTGCGGTGCGCCGGCGATCGGCGCCACGGCGGTGCCGACGGCGAAGAACTCGATGGCGTTGGAGCCCCAGCCCCAGTTCGACTCTTCGACGCGTGCGCCCACGACGCCGACGCCGCCCCGCGCCACCGCCTCGGCTTGCATCCGTTCGAGGGCCAGCTCGCGAGCGGCGTAGGTGGCTTCGGTGTAGATCGTCATCTCCTGGTTGCGTCCGACCTGCTTGAGGGCCTGCATGAAGCTCATGTGTGCGATGTGATAGACGCACGCGCCCATCGACAGGCTCACGGGGCGATAGCCGCTGCGCACGAGTTTCCACAGGTCCTGGCCGCTCAAATCCGAGGTGAACGGGCGGTTGTCTTTGGTGCGCATGCTGCCGGCGCTCGTGCGGTGCCGGATGGCCGTGCCGACGGCCTGGAATTCGAGCACGCCTTCATCCATCGCGTACTCTTTGAACACGAGGCGCACGCCGACGATGCCATCGGCGCCGAGGATGTCCGCTTCTTCTTCCATGCGCGTCATGGCCAGCTCGCGCGCGCTGTACATCGCGCGGGTGAGCACGGGCAGCTCCTGGCTCACGCTCCATTTCTGCCACTGGAATCCCACGTGATAGATGCAGGAGCCGAGGACGAGGCCTAACGCTTCGAATCCGGCGTGTTCGATGAGGAGGAATTCGTCGACCGACAGGTCGCTGGTGAAGAAGGCCGGGTGGTCGCCGGCGCCGCGCATGGCGCGGAGCCGTTGGGCGGCGCCTTGCGGCAGGTTGGCGGTGGACCCTGGCACGTAGTCGGGCATGTCCCACGTCTCCTTGAGGATTTACGGGTTGTTCGCGTTCAACCAGGAACGGATGGCCTCGCGTCCGCGCTCGGTGCGTTTGAGCTCCGCGTCGAGGGCGGTGCCTAATTCGGTAAGAAAATCATCGATCTCGAGCGGATCGGTGCGGATGACGACGCCGCGCACGAGCTGCTGGCGGCTCGCCTCGTAGGCGTCGTGGGCGCCGCGCTGGAGCGCGAACACCGTGGTGCCCACCGGCAGGCGGATGCCGGTGACGCGGCGGCGGATGAGCCCGCGCTCGACTTTGCATCCCGGCACCACTTCGGACAGCATGGCCACCAGGTCGTCGAGCAATTCGCTGCGATCCTCGCGACTGCGCTGGGCGAGGATGGCGGCCACGCTGACGTCGTCGAAGTTAGGCGTCGGCGCGGTCACGGCGAGCCGCCGAACACGAGCACGTAGCCGTTCGGGTCGCGCACTTCGAATTCCCAGTCGTGGTATGGCTGGTGGGTGAGCGGCATCTGGACGAATGGTTTGCCGTCCAGCGTCTCGTAGAGCGCGGTAACGCCGTCGACGCGGATGTATGCGTCCCACAGACCGACGGGACGCTGGGAGCGAAGATCGGGTTTTTCGTAGCCGGCGAGGTCGAGCAGCATGATCTCGGCCGGTCCGCGCATGATGCTGGCAAACACGTACGGCGGCTGCGCCGGGAGCGTTCCCGTGAGCTCGAAGCCGAGGTTCGCGACGTACCAGTCCACGGTGGCGGCGCTGTCGGAGACGAGAAATGTCGGCGCGACGGAGCGGATCGCGGCGCTGGTGGATCTGGGTGCGGTGGCGTGCGTCATGGTCTGTCTCCCGGCCGCGCGGTCACGACGCGACGCCTAACGGTGGCCTCGCGCCGCCCGCCTGGGTGGCCGCCCGCAAGATGCATAACGGACGGCGGCTCCGCCACGACCCATCGGGGAGTTTCTGCCTACTTTGTAGGCAAAAACTCTCGGAGAACGCGAGGGCACACCGTCGACGAGCCTCCCGTTGCCCGCCAGGCCCTCGAACCGCGTACTTTCCTGGCCGGTCCGCGTCCCGCCGGCATTTCGAGGAGCGACCTCATGCGTGCCATGCAACGTGATCTTCAATCGCAGCTCCGCACGCGGTCCGTGGCGATTCGCGACCGGGTTGCCGCACTGATTCGACCGCTGACGCCCGCCCAGCTCGATGCCAATCCCGACTCTGCCGGATGGAGCGTCGCGCAAGTGCTCGAGCATCTTTGCCTTGCGGGCGAGCGGTCGGAGGCGATCGCGAAGAACGTCCTGCGCGGTGCGACCAGGGATCCAGAGGCGGGCGGGCGCGCCTGGAAGCCGAGTTTCATCGGCGGCTTGATCGCGTCCTCGTTGAGCAAACCCAGACCCCTCAAGGCGCCGAGGGTGTTTCAACCGGGTCCCGCGCCGCGGCCTGCCGTCGTCGATGCGTGGCTGGCGGGCGAGGAGCGCTTTCTTGCCGACCTGGATGGGGCGGGCGATCTCGACTGGCGCTCGATTCGGTTCGCGTCGCCGGCGATGCCGGCCTGGGCGCCGAAAATGAACTTCGGCGACGGGTTCAATATCCACACCGTGCACACCGAGCGACATGCGCGACAGATCGAGCGCCTCGTCGCAAGGCTCGGAGGAGGCGTCGGCGTGTGGCGGTGAACACGAACCGTCCGTTAGGCGCGAGCACGCCGGCGACCTTGCGGATGAGCTGCTCCTGCGCGGCCGGCCGCAGGAGAAACACGAGCCCCCACGCGATCACGCCATCGAACGTGCGCCCGAAAAACGTGGACGTGTCGACGGGCTCGCAGGCGACGTGCACGGCCGGGAACCGGTTGCGCATCGCCGCGACCATGCTGGGCGACGCGCCCACGGCATAGACCGCCAACCCCGCGTCGACGAGCGCCTGCGTGACGGGATACCCGGGTCCGCAGCCGAGGTCGAGGACCGCACCTCCAGCGCGGACGGTCCCAACCCAGTCGCGCACCTGTCGGATACCGATCGTTCCATCCGATCCCCGGCCGGCGATGTACTGCTCGGCCACGGCTTCGTACCCGTTCGACGCGTCGTCGAGGGTCATCGCCGCTGCGTTAGGAACTCCGGGACGCAACCGCGGCACGGCGCCGGCGCCGCGGTCTGCGCAGCCGCGGAAACCGAAAGCGCGAGGAGGCCAATACTCGACGCCGCCCGTGCCACACCGATGAACTCATCTCGCGCCAGATCGGACGCAAAAGCGATCATCGCGCGTAGTGGTCGGCGCCGAGGAAGTGCAAGGAGACATAGGGGACATCGCCGACAACCCAACTGTCGTGCGGTTCGGGCGGAATGTAGAACAGCTCGCCCGTGCGCAGCTCGATCAC
>DAHUXU010000652.1 GCA_027307005.1 Gemmatimonadota bacterium | reverse complement strand
CCACGTCGAGGCGATGGGCCAGCGGGTCCAATTCGTTGGCGCGCTCCTGCATCGCGATGGCCTCGTCGTACCGCTCGTGCGCCGCGCAGAGACGCCCGTACAAATCGAAGGCGTCGGCGTTGCTCGGCCGCAGTTCCAGGGCACGCTTGAATTCCTCTTCGGCGCTCGCCCAGTCGAACTCTCGCACGGTCTTCAGATACCCCATCGTACAATGCGCGGCGCCTAACTCTGGATCCAGACGCACCGCCGTCGCCGCCGCATCCGACGCGCACCCATACGACACGTCGGGCGCGATCGCGCCGTTCTCGGCCAGTTCGATGTACGCCATCGCCAGGTGCGCGTAGGCGAGCGCGAACGCCGGGTCGCGCGCGATCGCGCGATCGAAGTACTCGATCGCCCGCGTCAGCGAGTCCGGCGTGTACTTGATGAACCACTCGCGACCCTGCAGAAAAAGCTGATAGGCGTGCAGGTCCTTCGTCGGATGCTTTCGCACGCGTTCGCGTTCATCTCGCGACAGCTCCGTTTTCAGCGCGTCCGCGATGTGCAGTGCGACATCCGTCTGGATCGAGAAGATGTCAGTGAGCTGGCGATCGTACGTCTCGGCCCACACATGCCGACCGGTTTCCGGATCGATGAGCTTCGCGACGATGCGCACGCGGTCGCCGGCGTGGCGGATGCTGCCGTCGAGCACCGTCGAAGCGCCGAGCGCCGTCCCGATCTCCTTGAGACTCTGCTGTCGCTGCTTGAACGGCATCACGGATGCGCGCGAGATGACGCGCAACGCGCGGATCTTGGACAGATGCGCGATCACGTCTTCGGTGACGCCGTCCGCGAAGTACGCCTTCTCCGGGTCCGCGCTCAGATCGACGAACGGCAGCACGGCGATCGATGCGGGTGCGGCGCGGCCGCCATCGTTAGGCGCCCGATGCCGCTGTGCCCCGGAGCGGCGGAGCCGGTCCGCCAGCGCGACGACCTCCGGATCGGGCCCGAGATCGAGCTCCGCGCGCAGACGGCTGGCGTGCTCGCTCGCGTGCTGGATCGCGCCGGCGTGATCGCCCGCGGCGTCGAGCGCGCGCATCAATGCTTGCGCGTACACGCCGGAGTGCGGGTCGGCGGCCACCAGACGGCGGCACGTGCCGACCCTGCCGTGCACGTCGCCGGCGTGCTCCTGCCGCGCGGCGACCGCGAGCAAGGCGCCGATGTACGCATGCGAGAGCTCGCGGCGTCGCTCATCGAGCCAATAGCTGAACTCCGTCGAATCGTCGAGATGAAATCCGTCGAGCAGCGGGCCGCTGTAGAGCTGCACGACGCGTTCGGCGGCGTCGACCGCGATGGCGGAACGCAACTCGTGCAGGTCGCAGATGAGGTGGGGCGGGCTCATGACCAACCCGTCGCCCGTCGATGCGATCGCGCCTTCGCCTAACGCAGAACGCAGCACGTGCACCGCGAGGTTGAGCAGCCGGCGCGCATTGGCGGTGTCGCGCTCGGGCCAGAGCAGCGCCATCGCGCGGTCGCGAGACAAGGGCTGCGGCCACGCTGTGACGACGAGCGTCAACAGCGCAATGCGGTGACGCTGCGCGGGCGGGCCGGCGAGGACTGTCTCGCCGGACCGCAAACAGGCGCCGCCGAGCAGTTGGACCGTGATCATCGTGGCACGAGCGCCGGCTAATCGGTGGCTAACTCCGAGCGCACGATGCGGTTAATCGCTCGTGCCCATGTTTGTCGCGGGTTCAAGATAACCTACACCGAGCGAGGCGAACATGACACGCAGCGTGCAGTTGCTGGTAGGGATCGCGATGCTGGCCGGGTGCGGCGGCCAAACGGCCGCGGTCAGAGTCAACGGCGCAGTGGATCCGGAGATGCCCGCGCTCACCGGGTTGAGCGCAGCCGAGAGGAAGGACGTCGCGGAGCTCCGCCGGGTGACGGCGCCGTTCCAGGTCTTCGATCGGGCAGTGGCCGCCGGCTGGAGCACGAAGATCACAGCCTGCATGACCGATCCGGCTGGCGCTGGCGGAATGGGGTTCCACTACGGCAAAACGGCGCTCATTGACGGCGCGGTGAGTGTAGACGAGCCGGAGCTGTTGCTGTACGAGCCCGAGCAGAACGGTCGCCTTCGATTGGTGGCGGTGGAGTACATCATCCCGTACACCGCGGTGAGCCGCGACGCGGCGCCGCCGGTGCTCT
>DAHUXU010000635.1 GCA_027307005.1 Gemmatimonadota bacterium | reverse complement strand
GGCGAGTGGCGCTCGGAGACGTACGACTATCGCCATCGCCAGCGCCGCCAGGACGCGCCCGAAGACGTGGTCGAGAACGGATCGATCTACGTGTTCCGGCCATGGGTTCTGCGCGAGCTCGGCAATCGGTTAGGCGGGAAGATTGCGGTACACTTCATGGATGCGGCGGAATCGTTTCAGGTGGACACGCCGGCGGACCTCGAGCTGGTCGAGCATCTGCTGTCGCGCCGGCGCGCCCCGGCGAGCGCGGCGGAGCTCGGTCGCGTGCGCTTGCTCGCGCTCGACTTCGACGGCGTCCTAACGGACAATCGCGTGCAGGTGAGCCAGTCGGGCGACGAGGCGGTGGCGTGTCACCGCGGAGACGGCTGGGGCATCGCGCGGCTGCGTGAGGCCGGCGTGTCCGTCGTGGTGATTTCGACCGAGATCAACCCTGTGGTCGCCGCCCGCTGCCGCAAGCTCGGCATCGACTGCACCGACGCGTGCGATGACAAGGTCGCGGCGTTGACATCGATCGCCGCCAGGCTCGGCGTCGGCGCCAATGACGTCGCCTATGTGGGGAACGACGTGAACGACCTGGCGTGTCTGCGCTGGGTCGGCTTGCCGATCGCTGTTGCCGATGCGGAGCCGGAGGTCCGAGCTGCCGCGCGTCTGGTGACGACGCGCCCCGGCGGATTCGGCGCGGTGCGCGAGGTTGCGGACTGGATATTGACGACGCGGACGCCGCGCGACGCAACGTCGCACGACGCGCCTGCGCCGACCCGAGGAGGAGTGCGATGACATCGACAGTGAAGATCGGCGATCGTCTCGTCGGCGACGGCGAGCCGTGCTACGTGGTGGCGGAAATCGGCATCAACCACAACGGAGACGTCGACATCGCGCGCCAACTGATGGCGACGGCCAAGCGGTACGGGTGTGACGCGGTGAAGTTCCAGAAGCGCACGCCCGAGCTGTGCGTGCCGCCCGAGCAGCGCAACCTCATGCGCGAGACGCCGTGGGGCATCATGACGTACCTCGAGTACCGGCACCGCGTCGAGTTCGCACGCCCCGACTACGAGGAGCTCGATGCGTACGCCAAGAAGCAGCATGTGGCGTGGTTCGCGTCGTGCTGGGACGAGGCGTCGGTCGATTTCATCGAGCGGTTCGCGCCGCCGTGCTACAAGATCGCCTCTGCTTGCCTAACGGATGACAACCTGCTGCGCCACCACCGGCAGTACGGCCGCCCGATCATCCTGTCGACCGGCATGAGCACCGTCGAGCAGATCGACCACGCGGTCGACGTGCTGGGAACCGATGACCTGGTGCTCATGCACTCGACGAGCTCGTATCCGGCGAAAGTGGACGAGCTCAATCTCCGCTGCCTGCCGTCGTTGAAGGATCGGTACGGCGTGCCGGTCGGCTATTCGGGTCACGAAGTGGGACTCGTGCCGACGGTGGCGTCCGTGGTGCTCGGCGCGTGCATGGTCGAGCGGCATATCACGCTCGATCGCGCGATGTGGGGGAGCGACCAAGCCGCGAGCGTCGAGCCGCAGGGGGTGCAGCGCCTGGTGCGGGACATTCGAGCCGTGGAGGAGTCGTTAGGCGACGGCCACAAGCGCGTGTACGAAAGCGAGCTGCCGCTCATCAAGCGGCTGCGTCGCGTGAACGGCGACAGCGCCGCCGCCGCGCCGAACGCGGCTGGTCAGTCGTGAGCACGATGAGCGAGCCGCGAGCGGCCAACCCGGACTGCGTGTCATGACGACCACCAGCGCGAAACCGTACTCGTTTTTCAGCGCGCTCGGTGTGGGCGTCCGTTCGATGCGCGCCCACCCGGTCTTGGCCTCCTTGCTCCTCGCCGCGACGATATCGCAGGGGACGATGCAGGGCCTCATCATCTGGGCGCTCCGTAAGGTGCTCATGATGTTCGGCCAGGGGAAAGGCGGAAGCGCATCGCTGGTCTTCGGTGGTGCGGTCGTGATCTTCGCGCTCTGGACCATCCGCGTGGCGATGACGTACGTGGGCGAACAGGTTTCGGTCCGCCTCGCGCATCGCGTCGAGATCGATTCGATGCGCGATGTACTCCGCAAGCTGCTCACCCTGTCCGTGCGCTTTTTCGACCGCAGCAGCCAGGGCGATCTGGTCATGTCGTCGTACGACGACCTCAAGGGCATTCGCACCGTTACCCTCGATCTCAGCATCATCCTGCTGGCTCTCTCACGTCTCGCCGGATTGGCAGTCGTAGCGTGGGTGCTGAGCCCCAAGTTGGCGGTCATCGGACTCATCGCCGTTCCGTTAGGCATGCTGCCCGTCTACTTCCTCGGCCAACGCATCACGAAAGCGGCGAGCTTCGAACGGAGCGCCATCGCCACGCTGTTCGACAGCTTCCTGCAAGTATCGTCGGGCGTGCGCGTGATCAATGTCAACCGCGGAGAGGCGCGTGTGCTCGAGCGCGCCGATGCGATCGGCCATGACTTGTTCCACCACGTCGTGAAACAGGCGGATGCGAGCAATCTGGGGCGGCTGTTGCTGGAGTCGGTGTCGGGCATCGGCCTCGTGGCGGTGCTCATCGTGGGCGGCCGCGACGTTGCCGCCGGCACGCTCACGTGGCAGTCGCTCCTGAGTCTCCTCATTGCGATCATGGCGGTCTATGCGCCCGTGCTCAACCTGCTCACGGTGTACGGCTCCGTGCGCAAGGTGATTCCAAACCTCGACCGTACGCGAGCCATTCTGAACCTCAAGGCCGAGATCCCCGATGCGCCGGGCGCGCACGCGCTGCACAGCGCGCCGGACCGCATCGTGCTCGAGGATGTGAGCT
>DAHUXU010000633.1 GCA_027307005.1 Gemmatimonadota bacterium | reverse complement strand
ATGGGACTATCTTCCGCCAAGCAACCAGGAGCTCTCCGCGTCGCCACGCGGTCCTCCGAGCTCGCCCTGCGCCAGGCGCGACAGGTGGCGTCGATGCTCGCCGCGCACGGCGTGCACACCGAGCTCGTCGCGTTCAAAACGGCCGGCGACAAACGCATCGAGCAGCCGCTGCGCGAGATCGGCGCCAAGGGTCTGTTCACGCACGAGCTCGAGGCCGCGCTCGCGCAGGACAAAGTCGACTGCTGCGTGCACTCGCTCAAGGACCTGCCCACCGATTCGCCCCCAGGCCTAACGATCGCCGCTGTGCTCGAGCGCGAAGATCCGCGCGACGTCCTCGTCGTCAACGAGAGCATCGCCGCCGAGTCGCTGGCCGAGTTGCCGCGCGGCAGCCGCGTCGGCACATCGAGCTTGCGCCGCCGCGCGCAACTGCGCGCCGCCCGGCCCGACCTCGACGTGGTCGATCTGCGCGGCAACGTCCCCACACGCGTGCGCAAAGTGGATGAAGGCCAGGTGCACGCCGCGATCCTCGCCGCCGCCGGCCTCCGCCGCCTCGACGCGCACGGCCGCATCTCGGCGTGGCTCGAACCGCCCGAGTGGCTGCCGGCGCCGGGACAGGGGGCGATCGCCGTCACGGCGCGCGCCGACGACGCGGCCACGTTAGGCATCCTCGCGCGGCTCGGTCACGCGCCGACGGCCCTGGCCGTTGCCGCCGAGCGCGCGTTCCTCGCCGCGCTCGAAGGGGGATGCCAGGTGCCCATTGGCGCGCTGGTCATGGCGGAAGCGTCGGGTCTCGTGCTCCATGGGCTCATCGACGACGTCGATGGTCGCCGCGTCCTGCGCGGCAGCGCCTCCGTCGATGCCGGCGATCCGGCATCGTCGGGCGCGCGCCTCGCCGCCGATCTCATCCGCCGGGGCGCGGCCGAAATCCTCGCCGCGCTGCGCGGCCTCGAGGCCGTGCCGGCGCCGCAGCCCGAATGATGCCGCCCCCGCCGTCCCGCTCCTTCCGTTAGGCACATGGCATTCCCGATTCAACGCCCTCGCCGGTTGCGCCGCACCGAATCGCTGCGCCGCCTCGTCCGCGAAACCCACCTCGTGCCCGAGCAGCTCATCCTCCCGCTGTTCGTGCGCGCCGGCACCGGCGTACGCCGGCCCATCGACGCGATGCCCGGCGTGGCCCAAACGTCGGTCGACGAACTGCTGCGCGACGCCGAGCGCGCGGCCAAGGCCGGCGTGGGCGGCGTGCTCTTGTTCGGCATCCCGGAACACAAAGATGCGACGGGCACCGAGTCCTGGGCCGACGACGGGCCCGTGCAACGCGCCGTGCGCGCTCTCAAACGCGAGCTGCCTAACTTGGTCGTGATCACCGACGTGTGCCTCTGCGAGTACACCGACCACGGCCACTGCGGCATGCTCGTGGACGGCGACGTCGACAACGATGCGACGCTCGAGCTCCTCGCGCGCGAAGCCGTGTCGCACGCGCACGCCGGCGCGGACATCGTCGCGCCGAGCGACATGATGGATGGCCGCGTCGCCGCGATTCGCCGCGCACTCGATGACGCGCAATACACCCACACGCCGATACTCTCGTACGCGGCCAAGTTCGCATCGGTGTTCTACGGGCCGTTCCGTGAGGCAGCGGAATCGACGCCGCGCTCGGGCGAGCGGCGCGGCTATCAGATGGATCCAGCGAAC
>DAHUXU010000612.1 GCA_027307005.1 Gemmatimonadota bacterium | reverse complement strand
TTCCCACACGAGGCCGCCGTGTCGCCCGACGATGACGGTGAGCCCGGGATAACCGTGCGCGTCTAACCCGCGGTCGGCGACGCGCGAGATCGCCGCCAAGCGATCGGCCGACATCCCGACCGAATCGGGTGGAACGTTCTTCAACACGCAGCGGGCGGCGTTCGCGGGACAGCCGGCGTGGAGCGAGAGGACGAGCGCGATGAGCGGGGCGGGGATCGGCAGCATCGTCCAGCGACGACCGCCGATTGCGTTGGGCAACGGCGCGCCGGGGACTTGCGCGCGCGCGCCTAAAACAGCACCGTTGAGCACGCCCGCGCGCCAACGGGCGGCACAATCCTCGTTGCGTTCCGGGCCCCCGGCTCTGGCGATGCCAATCTTACAGAGTGATGGAGCGAAACGATGCGACTCACCTTCTGTCTCGCGCTTGCCGCGGTCGCCGGCGCCGGCGCACTTCCCGCGCAAGCCGGACTGGTCCAGGAGAACGGCACCGGCCGGCCCGTCTCCTACCGTAGGGCATGCCAGAGTCCCAAGATCGAGATGATCGATGCCCAGCTGGCGAGTGGCCAAGAGAGCGCCGCGCTTCCGGCGACGTATCTGCGCCACCTGGACGACGCGGTCTTTTTCTATTTCAGTCCGGTCGGGTGGCGCACGCCGCGGTTCGCCGTTGCCCAATTCACGCTGCATCGCGACGGCCGCATCACGGCGAGCCGGTTGGTCACGCCATCGGGCATCGCGGATTTCGACAGCGCGTTGACCAACGCGATCACGTCGGCGGCGGCGACGCGAGCGATCGCCCCGATTCCAGCCGCGGTCACAGCAGACTCGCTGGTGGTGTCGCTGTACGCCGGGCGTCACGCCAACGGCGACAGCAAGCCGTACCTCGAGAAGCGCACCACGTGTCCGGCGTGGCCACTCGACAACAATCCGCAGCCGGCCTATCCGCCCGACATGCAGTCGCAAGACGTGCGCGGGTTCGTGCGCCTGCAGTTCATGGTGAACGAAGATGGGACGTTGGACGAGAATTCGGTGCAGGTGCTGCAGACGTCCGGCGACCCCTTCACCGAAGCCGTGCGCGCGGTGCTCCCGAATCTCAAATATGAGCCGGCGAGCGTGCAGGGCGTCAAGATTCGCCAACTCACCGAGCAGACGTTCACGTTCGGCTTCGTGAACAACCATCCCGCGCCGTAGTCGCCCGGACAACTGACTGCCGGCGCTTCTGTCGAGCGGCGGCGCGCGTGTACCTTACGCGCGCCGTCGCTCGCGTCGCATCGCATCATTCCCTTCGCGCAGAGCCGCATGCACGACCCACCGGACGCCATCCGCACGCTCGCGCTGCGCAAAGTGTATCCTGCTCCCGGCACGCGGCGCGGCAGCGAGGCGCGACCCGACATCGTTGCACTCGTCGGACTCGACCTCGCCGTGCGCGATGGTGAGTTTTTCGGCTTGCTGGGCCCGAACGGCGCCGGCAAGACGACGACGATCGGCATTCTCACCACACGCGTGAAGCCCACGAGCGGCACGGCGGCGGTTGCCGGCGCCGATGTCGTCGCGAACGAGGTGGTGGTCCGCCAGCGCATCGGCGTGGTGCCGCAGCGGCCGAATCCGGATCGCAGCCTGAACGTGCGCGAGAATCTCGTGTTCCACGCCGCCTACTTCGGCATTGCGCGATCGGTGGCGGCGCGCCGCGCCGTCGAGCTGCTAACGCAGTTAGGCATCGAGGACAAGGCCGAGGCGAAGGTGGATCAACTCTCGGGCGGCCAGCAGCAGCGGCTCATGATCGCGCGCGCACTCATCCACGAGCCGCGCGTGCTCTTCCTCGACGAGCCCACCGTGGGCCTCGATCCCCAGGCGCGGCACGACCTGTGGGACATCCTGCGCGGGCTGCACGCCGCAGGCCGCACGATCATCATGACCACGCACTACATGGAAGAAGCCGACCAGCTGTGCGAACGCGTGGCCATCATGCATCAGGGACGCCTGTTGGCGCTCGACACGCCGCGGCTGCTCAAGTCACGCGCGCCGGGCGGCACGCTGATCGAGCTCGTCCTCGATGGCGATGCCACCGCCGCCGCGGCGCGCGCGCGCATGCTGCCCGGCGTCGCGAGCGCCGAAACGCTCGGCACCGTGCTGCGGATCTATTCGGAGCGCGGAGGCGAGATCATTCCGATCCTCATTCAAACCGCGGGCGCGGAAGGACGCGATGTGCGCGACATCCATCTGTCGCCGCCAAGTCTGGAAACGCTGTTCATCTCTCTCACCGGGCGAAAACTCGACTGATGCCGACCCCGTTGGATCCACCGCCGCCGAGCACATTGCGGATTTTCGGCGCGCTCTTGCGCCGGGACATTCACGTCACGAAGCGCGAGCTGCCGTACTTCCTCGTGCGCACGACCCTCCAGCCGCTGCTGTTCATCGTCGTATTCGGGTATCTGCTGCCGCGGATGGGTTTCGTTGGGCATGGCTACGGCGCGGCGCTGCTGCCGGGGATCATCGCCGTTAGCCTAACGCTATCGAGCGTTCAGTCGGTCGCGCTGCCGAT
>DAHUXU010000601.1 GCA_027307005.1 Gemmatimonadota bacterium | reverse complement strand
AGCTCACGAAGCACTTCGGCGAGGCGGTGACGCTGAGCGGACACTCGCTCAGCGAGGCTGGCCCTGCCTTCGAGAAGTTCGCCTTCACGCTGCAGAACGGCCAGGCCGGTGGCCGCGGCATGGCCGAGGTCCTGCGCGCGTATCCGCCGATTCTCGAGGCGCTCGAGCAGCACTTCGGCAAGACGCAGAGCGCGGGCGTCGAGATGGCCAAGCAGGGAAAGATCTCGATGAACGACGGCATCGAGGCGATGCAGGAGTTCGGCGCGCACCTCGACAGCGACATGGAGAAGCGTGCCGAGAGCGCGGGCGAGCAGTTCGGTCACTTCAAGGACGAGCTGACGACGAGCATCGGCAAGATGGTCGAGGAGAGCGGCATGGTGAAGTCGCTCGGCGACGCGTTCGCTGGGCTCGAGGTGATCATCAACGCGACGATCGCGCCGCTCGCCAAGCTCGACGATCTGCTCGGCGACAGCAACGGCAAGGTCAAGGGCATCCTCACGAGCGGTTTGCTGCAGCAGCTCGGGAAGCTCGGAAACATCTTCGGGCTCGGCGGCGACGAGGGTACCGGCATGAAGGCTGCGGTCGAGGACTACGTCCAGGCCGCGGGCAAGGCGCGGCTCTCGTCGCTCGGCCTGGCCGACGCGGACTCGTTGCTCAACGGCATCATGGACCGCGGCAACCAGCTGCTCGGCTTTGCCGCGGAGAAGACCAACGCGTTCGTCGAGGCGCACAAGAAGGGCATCGGCGTGCTGTCCGACGAGCAGAAGCTCCTGAACGAGCTGAATGCGCCGATGGACAAGATCGCGCAGCAGATGCTTCTACTCGAGGAGCTCCACGACCGCGGGAAGATCTCCGACGACAAGTACAACGCTGGTCTCGAGAAGCAGTACGAGGACCTCGAGAAGCTCAACAAGGCGCAGGAGGACTTGCTGACGGCCCAGCATCTGCGGGAAGAGATGCCGCAGCTGCTCTCGATGGGAGCGGCGCCGTCGGCCGTGAACACCGATGCGGCGATGGCCGCGACCGACCTGGCGCTCAAGCAGACGCAGCTCCGCGAGCAGGCAGAGGCGACGGCGAAGGCCTACGACGAGTGGGAGCAGCACGCCACTGACGCGATCAGCGGAATCGATCGCGGCCTGCATTCGATCATCCGCGACACCGAGAACATCGGCCGCGAGATGGAGCAGGCGTTCAAGAACGCGTTTGCGAACATCAACAACAGCCTCGTCGACCTGATCACCACCGGCACGGCCGACTGGCACAAGCTGTTCGACACGATCGAGCGCGACGCTGCACGGTTAGCGCTGCAGTTCGCCGAAGGCGAGGCGATGCGCGCGGTCACGTCGGGTGGAGGCGAAGCGGCAGCCGCGGTCACCTCCGGGACGACGATCGCCGCTTCGATGACGACCGCCGGCGCGGCGGCGGGCGGCACGATCGGGGCGGCGATGACCGCAGCGGGGGGCGCAGCCGCCGCGGAGATCGCCGCGGCGATGGCGGCCGGTGGTGCTGCTGGTGCGGCCGGTGGCGCGGCCGGCGGCCTCGTCGATGCGGTCTCCGGCGCCGCGAACGGCATGGACGTCGCGATCCCGCGCGCCGCGAATGGCTTCAGCGGGACCTTCGCCGGCAGCGGCCCGACCGATTCCCGCCTCTTCATGGCCCGCGTCACGCCCGGCGAGCACGTCTCGATCCGGACGCCACAGCAGATGGCGCAGCAACAACAGCAGGCGCCGCAGGGACCGCCGCGCATCACCGTCAACAACGTGTTCGATAAGGACCAGATGCTCTCGCTGTTCACGCATCCCGAGGCGCAGCGCGCGATCGTCTACGTCGTGCGGAAGATGGATCGCCGATGATGTTCCAGCCCATCCCGAGCGCGGCCCCGCTGCTCCAGCTCGTATCGGCTAACCCGCCGCCGAACGACGTGCGCTGGGTCGCGAATGAGACGCACGTCCAGTTCAGCGGCGAGCACCGGGTGCGCACGATCGCCACCGAGGTCCGCGTGCAGTTCCAGGAGGTCGTCCATGGCTAGCACCATCTACCGTCGCCAGGGCGATCGGCTCCCTGCGATCAAGGCTCAGGCGTTCACCGCGACCAACAACGTCGACCTGACGCAGTTCGCGTCGATCACGTTCCGCATGGTGTGCGGCGCCACGGTCGTCACGGGGCCGGCCAGCGGCGATGCGAACGGCAACCTGACCTACAACCTCGGCGCGAGCGACACCGCGGTGCCCGGGACCTACAGCGCCTACTTCATCGCGACGGACGGGACCGGCAAGGTCGAGACGCTGCCGACGGGGGAGAACCTGACGGTGGTCATCGTCCCGACCATTTGATTTCGACCCGTACGGCTGCCCGGGCCGATGCTCGGAGGCGTGCTGCACGTTCCGTCGAACGAGTTCGGCCTCATCATCCACAGCACCGCGGACGGCACGCAGCCCGCGGCGGGCATGGGCGCGGCGGTCACGCCGGGGAACAACGCCTACGGGGCGTACGTCTCGCTGATCCGCGGCGCGAGCCTGACCGACGACTGCTACGAGCTCGAGATCTGCATCAACAACGTGGGCATCTCGGCGACCGCGCGCGATTGCGTGGTGTCGCTGGCGCTCGATCCGACCGGCGGGACATCCTTCACGGTCTCGCTCGCGGACCTCGTCGCGGGGCCGGCCGTTCCCCACACGGCGCTCGGCGGCGGCACCTGGTATCGCTTCCCGATCTTCATCAAGGCGGGGACGAGCATCGGGGTGGCCGGCGCGGTCAACTCGGCAACGCTCACCGCGTTCAACGTGTTCTGCCGGGCGAAGTGTCGGCCCTCGCGCCCGGACGCGATCAAGGTCGGCACGTACATCGACCAGTTCGGCGTCACGCTGGCGGCGTCGGCAGGCACCGGCATCACCGAGGGCACCGTCTCGGATGGCACGTTCGTGCAGCTCGGCGCGGCACTGACCCGCCCGTGCTGGTACTGGGAGTTCGGCTACGGCAACAACAACACGAACGTCGCGCAGGGGGCGATCTACGTCGACATCGCGATCGGCGCGTCGACGAGCGTCAACAAGGTCGCGATCGCCAACGCGTTCGTCCTCAAGAATGGCACCGAGCAGTTCACGAAGAATCCGAGTGGCGCGTACGCGCGCGGTGCGGCCGGCGATCTCGTCTTCGGCCGTGCCCAGGCCAGCGCCGCCAACACGGGTTCCTCGATCGCGGCCTACGGAGTGGGAGGTTAGCCATGCACCGCGTCGTCCTTCTGTGCGCCCTTCTCGCCTGCAAGCCCGCCACGTTCGCCATGCATGCGCAGGCGCTCACCGGCTGCGGCGACGTCACCGCGTTCGGTGCCGTGGCCAACGACGAGATCGACGACACCGACGCGATCCGCGCCGCGATCGCGGCCTGCCCGGGCGGCACTGTGACGCTGCCCGCCGGGACGCTCGTCGTCTCGGAGCACGGCACGAGCCTGCGCTGCATCGATCTGCCGGGCGGCGTCGTGCTGCAGGGGCAGCCGGGCTCCGTGCTGCAGCTCAAGGCGGGCCAGCGCGGCACGGTGCGGCCGATCTATGCGACCGGCGCCGGCGGCGGCGTCAGCACGCTCGAGATCGACGGCAACAAGGCGAACCAGCCCACCGATGACGAGCACCGGGCGGGCATCTTCGTCGCTGCGGCGACCGGCTTCCACGTCGAGCACGTGGTCTCGC
>DAHUXU010000600.1 GCA_027307005.1 Gemmatimonadota bacterium | reverse complement strand
ACTGAACCATATGGTTCAGTATTTTAAGGCACGCATTCGTGGCGTGCAAGGGGTGGCCGCGAAGGACTTATGGAGCTCCCCGTCGTCGTTGACGCCTAACGGGAGCGAGGTCGACCGGGCGATCCGAGCGTACAACGCGGGTAACCGTAACCGTTTCGATGGCGCGCTCGCGCGCGCGCTCGAACTGTTCGACTTGACGGCGGCGGACGACCGCTGCCGCGGTGCGCGTCGGCGCGAGATCCTGCGAGCACGATCCGAGTTCTGGCCCCGTACTTTCTGGTTGTCCTGCCCGTCGACGCTGTCCTCCTGCGCCGGGCCGGCGTTCGCATCCGCGAACGCCATCCCACCGCGTGGGCTGCCTTGCGGGTGAAGTCCGTCCACTCGATTGCCTTCGTGCAGTTCGTCCGCGGCAAGCGATACCTGGCACTCGACGACCCCGAACTCACGGCGCTCCTCACGCGGAAACGGCGCTTTGATGTGCTGACGGCGATCGCGTTCGTTGCCGCGGTCGGCGTGGTCCTCGTCATGCAACGGGCGACGAGGTCGTGAGTACGTGCCGTCCTGGTCACGCGCCGCATCACAGAGTTTCTACCTACTTTGTAGGCAAAAACTCCGTGATGCGCTTGCGGCAGACAGGTAGGCGCGCAACTGCCAATCTTTCCTGTCCCTGAGCGCCGAGCCGTTAGACGAGAGAGTCGGTCTAATGCGCACCGTCCGCGACGGGGGTCTGCACATTCGCATTCCGACCATACTATAGTAGGGAGCTCCATTTGTTTCTGTCCGGCGATGATTGCCGATGGGCGCCTGAGGCTCGCCTAACGACGTGTCGCCGCGTGGTCGCGGCGAGGTACGGTTTTCGCGGGCTCGCTCCCGACCAGACCTACCAGCGAATCCGAGCGACCATGAAACCTCATCTCGACGTGATCACCTTGGCGGTGCGCGACCTCGAACGGGCCGTCGCGTTCTACCGCGACGGCCTCGGCCTTCCGACGAAGGGCATCGTCGCCACTGAATTCGAGGCAACGGCCGAGAACGCGGCCGGTGCGGCGGCGTTCTTTGAAATGGAGAGCGGCCTCCTGCTCGCGCTCTATCCACGTACGGAGCTCGCCAAAGGAATAGGTGAACGTGCGATACGGGATCGCTCTCTCAGATGGTACGTCCGTCGCCTGTATCGTCAGTTCCAGCATGCTCGGGCCGATCCTGGAGCATCAGGTTGCGCGCCTGTCGTCTCGACACCATTATCGAGGGCCCGACGCCGACCGCTGCGACCACCGCAGCCGGTTGGGCGTTAGGCGGATGCCACGGGTTCGATGAAGATTCGGCCATATGACGACGGCGACTGGACGGAGTGGCTCCGCTTGAGTGTGGCACTCTTCCCTGAGTACTCGGCGGCCACTCTCGCGCCTGGAATGGAAGAGTTCCGCCGTCGCCCAGATTCGGAGGTGTTTGTCGCCGAGCGCGCCGATGGCAGGCTCGCCGGCTTCGTGCAGGTCGCCGCACGTCCGTACGCGGATGGCTGCGACACGAGTCCGGTCGGATTCATCGAAGCGTGGTATGTCGACCCGGATGCGAGACGCCAGGGGCACGGTCGCACGCTGATAGCGGCCGCTGAAGCGTGGGCGGTGGCCCGTGGCTACAGCGAGATGGCCTCGGACGCGCTGCTGGACAATTCGGTGAGCCACGCCGCGCACAACCAACTGGGCTACGAAGAGGTCGGTCGCGTGGTGCAGTTTCGGAAAGTGCTGCTGGGGTCGCAGCGGGCTGCGCCGCCCCGACCGCCTCACGCAGTGTGACTCGGACACGGCCCTCGCGACACCCGTGCTATCGTGCTTCACGCGGAGTGACACCACCGTGGTGTTAGGAACAGTGCTATGCCCGAGCGATGGTGGCACTGACTGCAGGAGGTGCCATTGTCGGGATGGTCCCGGTCATCGCGTCTGACTTCTTTCCCTTCCGTCTAACCAGTAGCTGTTCTTCATCTGTAACCACGGGAGCCGATTTTGGACTTGATCGCAAGCACAGCGCTCACCGCGAGCCTCACGCTCGCTGCCGCGAGTTTTCTGCAGGCGCAGGACACGGCCGCCGCGTCCAGCGAAGCCGTCACGCTTCCGTTAGCGCACGGTGAGCTCGCCGGCACGCTCCTCATTCCGCGGTCGACCAGCCCGATGCCTGTCGTGCTCTTGGTCGCCGGATCGGGCCCAACGGACCGCGATGGAAACCAACCAGGTGTTGGCCCGTCGTCGCTCCGGCAGCTTGCCGAAGCACTGGCGACGCAACACATCGCGACCCTGCGTTTCGACAAGCGCGGCGTGGGTGGCAGCGCCTCTGCGGCGCCTTCCGAGGCAGAGCTCCGGTTCGAGATGTTTGCCGATGACGTCGCAGCGTGGCTGCGTCTCCTCTCGAACGACCACCGTTTCTCGAGTGTCATCGTCGCCGGTCACAGCGAGGGCGCCTTACTGGCTCTGCTTGCGCTGCAGCACGCCCCTGCGGCGGCCTACATCTCTCTCGAAGGCCCGGCGCGGCCGGCGAACGAAGTGCTCCACGATCAGCTCGCACCGCGGCTGCCGGCGCCGCTCATGTCGGAAAGCGACACGATACTGGCCCGCCTAACGCGCGGCGTCGTCACCGACTCGACGCCGCCCGCGCTGGCCGCGCTGTTCCGTCCGAGCGTCCAGCCGTACTTGATTTCCTGGTTCCGATACTCCGGGCAGTCCGAAATTGCTCGCCTCCAGATCCCGTGCCTCATCGTGCAGGGCTCGCATGATCTACAAGTTGCGCCCTCGGAAGCCGATCTGCTTCAGCGCGCCAACCCGCGCTGTCAGGTGGCGCGCATCGATGGCATGAACCACGTGCTCAAGCAAACGCCTGCAGACATGGCCGGTCAGATGGCGAGCTACCAGGGACCCGACGTGCCGCTCGCGCCGGGACTGGTGGACGCAATTGCGTCGTTCGTGGCCGGAGTGCACAAGTGAACGTCGCGCGCTACCGCGCGCGTGCAGAGCGCGGCATAACGACGGGCGCCTAACGCTCAGGTCCTCGGCGCACGCATCACGCATATCGCATGAGTACCGTCATCACATGCGCAAAACGCTCAGGCCGCGCAGGACGTCTTCGTGGTGTCGGACACCTGTCTCGGAATCACCATGGAACTTCTTGTATTGGCTGTGTTCGCAGGCGTTGCGTTCGGTGTTCAGCGAGCGTACTCGGCGCTCTCTCGGCGTCGCCTGATGGCCTCATTGCGCCGCCGGTATTCCGCACGATTCAAGCGTGATAGTGAATCCGTCGAGCTCGCGGAATACGTACGTGTCATCAGCGAAAATTTTCCGGGCCTCCGCAGCGATCCACTGAGTATTCTGCGTCCACAGCTGGCAGATGAGGCATGGCTCGCAACCGTAGTGGCCGCCGGCGCCGACCGATTCGACATACCTCTCGAGTGTATCAGGTGGGCGTTCACGTCCAACCCATCCGGTCTTGGATCAGCCGGACGTTGTGTGCTCCCGGCCAAATTTACGCTCCAATTCGCAGGTGACACGCTGACGGTTCGCAGCCGCGATACCACGCATGACCACTATCAGATCGAGGTGGCGGACCGGTATCGCGCTGATCCGGAAGCTGCCGCGGTAATCGTTGGGCATGAGCTTGCGCACATCGCACTCTGGCGCCGCGGTATTGCTCGGCAGTCGAGGTTGAGTGACGAACGGCTCACCGATGTCGCGGCCGCGATGGCGGGATTTGGTGACCTCATGGTTGCCGTCAGCCGACGCGAGCGGTGGACCGAGTCAGGAGAGCGAGTGTCACTCCGCGTCGGTACGACCGGATACTTGCATCGCGATGCCATTCAACACCTCTGGGACCGATACCTCGCGCCGCGCAGTTAACGAATTCGGTATCTCACGCATGAGGTCTGAAGTGAGATGGCGGATCGCCGTCTGGCGCCCGACCAAGGCATCATCGATCCTCCGACGAACTGCTCGTGAGGCACACGGCGGCTGATGCCTAACAGCATCCGGAGGCCGGCGCATACGGGCCAATCCCGGCACACGCCCGAAATGCCGAGGCAGCCCGCGTTCACCACAGTTGCCTACCACTGATCGAGAGACGCCCCAATGCGCTTGTCACGTTTCGTTGTCGCCGCACTCGTCCTCGGCGCCTGTAAGAACGACGCCCGCTCGCCGCTCCAGGTCGACGACCTCGCCGGAACGTGGACGATGACGGCCACCAACGCCGCGAACGACTCGACGCTCGTGACGTACGAGATGACGGCGACCGCCGACACCGCCGGGTGGTCCATTCTGTATCCAAACCACACGACGCCGATCGCACTGCGCGTTCGCACCGATGCCGACAGCATCATCATGGATGCAGGGCCGTACGCCAGCACTGCCCGCCAGGACGCGACGGTCACGATTCATGGTGTGCTATACCTGCGCGACGCGAAGGTCGTCGGCACCGAGTCGGCGTACTACAAGGTTGGGTCGACCGAGTCGGTGGTGCACATCAAATTGGCAGGAACGAAGGCCAGGTAGTCATCGCGCCACCACACGCCGCTCGATAGTCCTGATTCATGCCCGCAAATACTTAGGCATTGACCTTAGTATGGCCTCGTGATACCTTCCCTCCGTACGACCACGCCACCCAACCAGCCAGCGGTGTCGCAATGATGCAATCCGCAGTCGCCGACGATGTGTTCTATGCCCTGTCCAACTCGACTCGGCGGAAAGTCCTCGAGCACCTGTCATCGGGACCAGCCACGGTCAGCGAGCTGGCAGCGCCGTTCGACATGAAGCTGCCCTCGTTCGTGCAGCACCTGTCGGTGCTCGAGCGGAGCCGGCTGGTGAAATCGACGAAGCGCGGACGGGTCCGGACGTACGAGATCACGCCCGAACGATTCAAAGTCGCCGAGCACTGGCTAACGGAGCGGAGGAAAACGTGGGAAGCCCGGTTAGACCGATTCGACAGATACGTCAAACACCTCAAGGAACGGGAGTCGACACCATGAGCGCCCAAGCCACGATCGATCCGAAACGTGATTTCGTCATCGAACGCTTCATCGACGCGCCCAAGCGCCTCGTGTGGGAAGCGTTGACCAAGCCGGAACACCTCAAGGAGTGGTACATGCCCAAGGCGTGGGGCACCGTATCGAAGTGCGAAATGGACCTGCGACCGGGCGGCAAATTCAGCATCGACATCCGAACGGCAGACGGACGCGAGGTCCCGAACCTCGGCTGCTTCCTGGAAGTTGTTCCGGCGGAGCGGCTCAGTTGGACGTCCATGTTGTTCCCCGGCTATCGCCCGGCGATCTTCGACGACGTTCCGATCACGGCCATCATGACGATGGAAACCGTAGGAAGCGGAACGCGCTACGTGTTCACGGCGCTGCACCGGGACGAAGCCGACTTCGAGCTAAACAAGGCGTCGGGTTGGCGGCAAGGGACCGAGATCGCGCTCGAGCAGTTCGTCGCGCACGTGTTGTCGATGAAATAGCCGCGCGCCTAACGCGTGTGCAGACAACCGGCGCGCGTGCGACGCCGCAGAGAGCGCCGATGCTTTCCGTCGGAACGCGTAACCGCGAGCGGTGAGCCGGGCGCGGTCACTTTCGCTCGCAAGGCGCCTACACTATAGTAGGTAGCGCCATCTGTTTCTGCGGCCACGTTTGCCGGGATGACGGTTGCCTGTTGCAGCGACGGACACCGATACGGATTTGCTGCTCGACACGCTTCTCGCTCTCAGTGGCCGGCGCGTCCGACGGGGCTCATGGGCCCGTCTGATGTCGCGCCGCACCGCTGCCGTCGTGGCCGCCTGCGCCCTCCTCGGCGCCATGCCGGCCAGCGTGCACGGCCACACGCCGGCGCCTAACCGAGGCCGGCGCCGGTTCTATCTCGGTGCGGACATCTCCTTCCTCGATGTCCCCGCCCCGCCCGGCCATCCGCGCCCCGGGTATCGCGAGCACGGCGCGCCGAGCGACGAGATGAGCATCCTCGAGCGCCACGGCTGGACGGCGTTCCGGCTGCGCGTCTTCGTGTCACCAGTTAGGCAGGCGCCAGACAACTCGCTCGCCAACACCATCCAGCTCGCTCGGCGCATCAAGGCGACCGGCGCCCTCCTCCTGCTCGACATCCACTACTCGGACACGTGGGCCGATCCGCAGCATCAGGAAATTCCCGTGGCGTGGCGTGGCCTGTCCCTTCCCGCTCTCGAGAACCAGGTGGAGACGTACAGCCGCAACACGATTCGCGCGCTCAAGGATGCCGGCGCGATGCCCGACTGGGTCCAGGTGGGCAACGAGATCACGCGCGGCATGTTGTGGCCCGTTGGGCAGGTCGCGATACCAGGCTCCGATCAATACCTCCCGCCGACGCCGTACGACTCGGTGGCGCAATGGGCGCATCTCACCGGCCTGCTCGAGGCGGGCATTCGCGGCGTCCGGGAAGGGGCCGGCTCGACGCCGCCTCGCATTGCCATCCACATCGACCGCGGCGGCGACTGGGCGACGACGAAGTGGTTCTTCGACCACCTCGAAGCGGCGCACGTGCCGTACGACATCATCGCCGAAAGCTTCTATCCGCCGTGGAAGCACGGCACGCTGGCCCAACTTCGTCTCACCATGCACCGGAGCGCCGAGCGGTTCCACAAGGACTTTCTCGTCGCGGAAACGGGATACGGGCCGTCCCATGTTCCGTACAACCCCGACATGCAGTGGCCGATTACGCCTAACGGGCGCCTCGCGTTCATGGTGGATCTCGTGAACACGGTCGAGCGAGCGCCGCGCGGGATCGGCGTGATGTACTGGGCGCCCGAGACGGACCTCTGGAATGCCGATGGCACGCCCGGACCGGCCGTGTTCACACTCGATCACCTGGGGCACTGACGAGGCGTCAGTCCCCGCGCATCGCCTCGATCGGGTTCACCCGCGCCGCGCGCCGGGCCGGAATCCAGCTCGCCGCGAGCGCAAAGAACACGAGCACCGCCGTGGCGCCGCCCAACGTGACCGGATCGGTCGGCCCGATCTCGAAGAGGAACGATCTGAGGAATCGCGCGACGATGGCGACGAGTACGAGTCCCACCGCGACGCCGCCGGCAGCGAGCGCGAGTCCCTGCCCCGTCACCATCGCGGCCACCGATGCCGGCTGTGCGCCTAACGCAATACGGACGCCGAGCTCGCGGCGCCGGAGCGTCACGATATAGGCGATCACGCCGTACAGGCCGATCACGCCCAGGATCAGCGTCACCGCCGCGGCGACGCCGAGGATGATCATCGTGAACGTGAGGCGCGCCATCGATTTGTCCATCAGTCGGCGCATGGTCGCGACGTCGAACGTCGGCAGTGTGGGATCGATGTCGTGGACCACCGCTTCCATGGCCCGCGTCGTGGTCACCACGTTGTCGCGCGTGCGGACCACGAGCGCCATCGTCTGCTGCACGCCGCCGAACGTGGTGTCGCTCCCAACCGACTCGGATTGGTAGATCTCGGGTGCCGGCGGTGCGGCCAACGACGTATCGCGAACATCCCCCACCACGCCGATCACCCGCAGCGGTACGCTCGTCGGCAGCTCGCGGACGGTCTTGTCGAGCGCGTTCGCGCCGGTCGAGTCGTGGAAGTACACGCGCGCCGCCGTGCGGCTGATGACCACTTCGCCGGGGCTCTGGCGCCGGATGTGACCGAAGCCGTGTCCGGCGAGGATCGGCATGTGCATCGTCGAGAAATAGCCGCTGTCGACCATGCTGTAGATCGCGAGCGGGGGAATCTTCGTTCGATCGGCGACATTGCCTTCGGCGTAGGTCGGATCCCAGTTCATGCCGTTGCCGGCGAGCGGGAGATGTGCCGTTAGGCCAACGGATGTCACGCCCGGGATCTCGGCGGCCCGCTGTGCGACCTGGGAATAGAACTGGACGATGGCGGTGTCGTTGGGATAGCGTTGGTGCGGCGCGGTGATCCACAGCGTGGCGAGGCCGTCGGCATCGAAGCCCGGACGCACGTTGGTGAGGCGCTGGAAGCTCCTGAGCAGCAGTCCCGACGTCGCGAGCACGACGAGGGCGAAGGCGATCTGCGCGCCCACGAGCAGGCTGCGCGCCCGCTGGCGCGCGCGGCCGGTGGTTCCGCCGCGATCGCCTTCGCGCAGTCCCGAGTACACGGGGCCGCGCAGGAATCGCACGGCGGGAACGAGGCTGCAGGCAAAGGCGACGAGCACCGTCGTGACGAGCGTAAAGACGACCACCTGCCAGCCCACGTGGATCTCGCTCAAGCGCGGGATCTCGGTCGGGCCGCCGGCGACGAGCACCCGGACGCCGGCCCATGCGCCGCCTAACCCCAACACGGCGGCCACCGACGCCAGCACGATGGCTTCGGCAAAAAACTGGCCGACCACGCGGCGGCGGCCGGCGCCTAACGCGGCCCGCACCGCGAATTCGCGATGCCGGGCGTCGGCGCGGACGAGCATCAGGTTGGCGACGTTGGTACACGTCACGAGCAGCACCAGCAGAGCGGTGGCCGCGATCATCCAGAGCGTGCGAGAAACGTCGCCAACCACATCCTGCCGCAGCGGCGTGAGAAACGGCACGGGCTTGGCCTGGTTCAGGACCATCTGCGTCGGGACGCCCTGCGCCATGATCGGTGTGACGTCGGCGAACCGCGGCAGCACGGCCTTGAAGTCACGCTCGGCCTGCTCGATGGTGACGCCGGGCTTGAGCCGCGCGACCGCGTTGTAGTTGAACCCGCCGCTCTGGGGATCGTTCGGATCGAGGCGCAGCGGCACCCAGAGCTTCGTCGTGTTGTCGGGAAACCGAAATGAGGCGGGCATCACGCCAATGATTTCGGTGCTGCGACCGTACATGAGGACGGTCTTCCCGATCACCTTGGGGTCGGCGCAGTAGCGCGACCGCCAGAGGCCATCGCTCAGCACGGCGACCCGCGCTCCGTTAGGCAGGTCCTCTTCGGCGGAGAACCACCGCCCGAGCCGCGGCGGCACCTCGAGCACCTGCGCCAGGTTCGCGGTCGCTTGCGCGTCGCCGAGGTGCGCGGGCTCGGCGCTCCCATGCGGATCGACGAGATCGACCGAGTTCGACTGATAGGCAGCAATGCCGGTGATCGTGTGGGCGTAGCGTTGGAACGTGAAAAAGGTGCCCTTCGTCTGTTGCGCCTGATTGAGTCCGACGGACGGCATGTGGAACCAGGCGCCGACGAGCTGTCCGGGGTCGCCATACGGAAGTGGCCGCAAGAGCACGGCGTCGACGACCGCGAAGATGGCGGTCGCCGCTCCGATGCCGATGGCGAGTGTGAGGATGACGGACGCGCTGAATCCGGGCGCGCGGCGAAGCGAGCGCCAGGACTGCCTGAGCGACGTGGGCAGGCCCATGGAAGAGTCTCGGGTGTGTGGAGACACCCGGACTACGAGTGGCGGCGGTCGCGTGTTTCACGTGCGTCACCCGATCGCCCGATCCGCCAGTGCGCGGGCGAGATCCATCGTGCTGACGATGCCTTCCAGCTTTCCGCCGTCGAGAACGAGGACTCGATGGACGCCCCGGCGCCGCATCACGTCCGCCGCCGTGACGACGCTGTCGTTAGGCGCAACGCCGATCGGGTCGCGCGACATCGCTTCCTCCACCACGTGCTCGTCGTACAAGCGCCGCTCGACGAACTCCGGGTCGCGCATCCGGTCATCGACGTCGGCATCGTCGTCGGCCAGATCCATATAGAACGACGCCGCGGCGCGATCCTGGCGTTCCGAGGCGTCGCCGCGATCGGTCGGCGACGTGCCGGCGTCCGCAACGGCCTCGTCGGGCGCGCTCGTCGTGAAATCGACGATGTCGCCCAACGAGATGACGCCGACCACCTTGTTCCCCCGGCACACCGGCGCGCCGCCAATGTGCTTCGCCGACAAGAGCTCGGCCGCGTCGCGGAGCGTGGTCTCGGGCTCCACCGTGAGCACCGTCCTGGTCATGATGTCGGACACCTTCAGCATGGGACACCGCCTTGTTGTCGCGTGAATTGCACCGCACCGTGCGGACATCAACGCCGCAAGCTCCGTGCGCGCCTACACGCGGCCCATCAGGTGCGGCTCGATCTGCCTGCAGCCGACGGCAGGTCGAGCCAGGTGTCCAGGCCCGCGGCTGATCAGCCGCCGTCGTGCCCGAGGCGCGCCGCCGTGTCGCGCTGCGCGCGGGCCTCATCGGTCCGACCGGCGGCGTCGAGCGCCCGCGCGAACACCGCGCGCATCGACGCGTTCCTCGGCGCTTGCTCCACGCCGGCGGCGTAGGCGGCGACGGCCGAGTCGGCGAGGCCTAACTTTTCGTAGGCGTTGCCGAGCACGACGAATCGCAGCGGGCCGCCGGCGACTGTTCCGGCGCCGGTGTGGGCGGTGACTTCGTCCACCACCGCGCGCGGGCCCCGCACTGTCAGCAGCGTCGTGAGATACGTGAGGCGAAGCCGTGTCGACGTGTCGTTGGCCGCGCTGGCCTGTGCGAGCATCGGCAGTGCCGTTGCGGCGCGATGGTCCGCGAGCAGATGCGTGGCATACTCGAAGGCCAGGTCTTCTTTGTTAGGCGCAAGCCGGAAGGCGGTATCCATCTCCGCCAGCGCCAGCGCTTCCTGTCCGTGGCGGCCATACCAGCGAGCCAGCTGGATTCGCGGATGGAAGGCGCGCGGGTCGGCGGCGATGCCCGACGTAAACAACGTTTCTTCGCCGCGCCATACGCCCGCATCGCCGGTCGTGCGGACGAGGCCGACGACCGTGAGAAGCGCGATGGCTGCCGTCGCCACCATCGGCGCGCGGCGGATGCCGCGCCGCGCCAGGTGTTCGGTGAAGGCGCCGAGCATCCAGGCAAGGAGCATCACGGCGCCCACCGACGGCAGGTACAGCGTGCGTTCGGCAAGCAGCTGCCCGGTCGGCACGAGCAGGTTCGATGCCGGCAAGTAGCCTAACAGAATGAAGGCCAGCGCCGCCGCGGGCCGCCGTTCGGCTCGTTGGACGCCGGCAGCGAGACCACACAGGATCAGAAGGCCTAACGACGCTCCGGCTCGCAGCGTCGGCGCATGCTGCGTCGGGATGACCGAGGGGCCGTAGTGCATCATGAGATGCGCGGGCCAGAACAGCAGCGCGGCGACTGTGGGCCACGCCGATGTCATCGTCCAGAATCGCGTCGCGGTGGACACGCCGGCGATGCCGTCGGCGATCACGCCGGCCGGCGGCGAGAATTCGCCGAGCACCGCGCCGCGCGCAATCGTCATCACGGCGAGCGCCGCTGCGCAGGCCAGCCACACGCGCCAGCCGCGGCGCAGCGCGGCCGCCATGCGCCGGGGCGTGCCGTCCGCGGCAGGGCGCCACGCCCACAGCGCGGCGAGTCCTAACGCAGGAGTCGCGGCCGCGCTTTCTTTCGCCCCGATGGCCAGCGCATAGACGGCGCCGAGTATCACCGCCGTCCGCCAGCCCAACGGCTCGCCGGCCGCGCCACGGTCTCGTGCGCCTAACAGGATGAGGACGAACCCGAGCGCGAGCAGCGTTGCCAGTGCGTCGGCCGATCCGACGATGCTCGCCACCGCTTCGACGTGCACCGGATGCACCGCGAAGAGCAGCGCGCCCAAGAGCGCGACCCTGGGCGCCAGCGCGAACGCCAGCAGCGCGAAAACCGCGAGCGCCGCGGCGATGTGCACGCCAACCGCCCACACATGGAACGCGAACGGCCGTCCGCCGCCGATGTTCCAGAGCAGTGCGTAGATGAATTGCGCCACCGGTCGATAGAGGCCGGCCGGTCCGGATACCGCCGGCGGCCAGTACGGCAGGGCCCAGGCCTTGATCAGACCCGCCGGTGTGTGCAACGCCGTATTCGCGACGATGATCGAGCCATCGTCGTACACGAACGGGTAGGCGAGCGTGCGCAGATACGGCAATGCCGCCACGATGCCGACGACGATTGCCATCCAGCGCCTGGGCGGGCTCAGCAGTAACGCGGGTTGGGCTTGGACACTCTCCATGCCTCACACAGACTCCCCGCCAAAACGCCCGTAACCCGCAGGCACCGGATTACTTCGGCGAATGCACACCCGCCCTTCGTGAGCACCGTTGGCAAGCCAAGCATAGTAACACGAGTAGTAAGGACGACCGCGCAGCACAACATACCTCAGGCCGCGAAACACTCCCCTTCCCGTTCCGTAGGAGTGGTCGTACTGGCGCGCGTCGCGCCCCCTACCTGGCGCCGGAGACCCCTATGAGCGGACTCGTTCGCGACCTGCAGTACGCCTTCCGCCGGCTTCGCACGCGGATCGGTTTCACCCTGATCGCAGTCATTTCGCTCGGCTTGGGCATCGGCGTCAATACCGCCGCGTTCAGTTTGATCGACGCGGTGATCCTCCGAAAAACGCCGACCGTCCATTCGGAGCGGGTAGCGGAGCTGGATCTCACCGATCACGGGCATATCTCGGGGCCACTCTCGTATCCGGACCTGCGCGACTTGCGTGAGGAAGGCGCCGGCGTCTTCAGCCAGATGGCGATCGAGCAGTTCAGCATGTTCCCGCGAGACGCCGGCGACCACGTCGAATCGCTCACCGGGGAGCTCGTCAACGGCGACTATTTCTCTCTGATCGGTCTCGAGCCCGTGGTTGGGCGGCTTCTCGGACCGCAGGACGACATCGCGCGCGGCGCGCACCCGGTCCTGGTGCTCGGCTACTCGTATTGGATGAGCGACTTCGGCGGGCATCGCGACGTCGTCGGGCGCGAGATGCGGTTAGGCGGGCGCGCGTACACGATCGTCGGCGTCGCGCCGAAGGCCATCGAGGGGTTGCTCCCTGGCCTGCTGCCCAAGGTGTACGTCTCCATCCAGATGATCAATCAGCTCGAACCGTCGCCGAACGATCAGCTCGCGGAGCGCGGCAATCATTCGTTCTTCGCGAAGGTGCGGCTGGCCGATGGGCAGTCGTTCGCCGCGGCCAACACAGTGATCGAGCGCTACGTGCGGGACATGCAGCGCGAGTACCCGAATTCGTGGCCGCCGGGCATGGACGTGCGCGTCATTCCGCTCTCGCACATCGCGGTGAATCCGATCGTCGACGACATCGTGGTGCCGGCGGCGGCGGCGCTGATGGTCGTCGTGGGTCTCGTGCTGATCATCGCGTGCGCGAACCTCGCGAGTTTTCTGCTGGCGCAGGCGCGCGATCGGCGACGCGAGATCGCGATCCGGTTGGCCATCGGCGCGACGCGGCGGGCGCTGATGCAGCAGCTGCTGGTCGAGTCGCTGGCGGTGGCGGCGGTGGGCGGTGCGTTAGGCATTCTGCTCTCGCGCCTCGCGTTGCACGTGCTGCTCACGGCCAACCTGCCCATTCCGCTGCCGATCGACCTCGACGTCGGCATCGACGCCCGCGTGCTGGCGTTCGTGATCGCGATGACGGTCGCAGCGGGGGTGCTGTTCGGGTTGTTGCCGGCGCTGCAAGCCACGCGGCCCGACGTGGTGGAGACGCTCAAGAGCGAAAACACGGGCGGCAACGGCGGCCGCCGGTTCACGATGCGCAGCGGACTCGTGGTAGCGCAGACGGCCGGCTCCCTGGTGCTGCTCATCACTGCGGCGCTGTTTCTCCGCAGCTTCGCCGCGCAATCGAAGGTGGATGCCGGGTTCGGCGCGGCGCCGGGCGGTCTGGTCTGGATGGCGCTGCCCAGCGACAGGTATCCGACCTCGCGCCGGGCCCAGGCCGTGGCGGAGATCGAGCAGCGGGTGCGCGCGCTGGACGACGTGAGCGGCGCCGGCGTGATCAGCGACATGCTGCTCAATTCGTTAGGCAACAACTCCGAGCGCATCCGCGTCGACGGCGTCCAGCCGCCGCCCGGCCGCACGGCGTTCGACATCGACTACACGAGCGCCGACTCCGGCTTCTTCGACGCCGCCGGCCTCACGCTGGTGCGCGGGCGGGTGTTCAATTCGTCGGACACGCGGGCGCGCGAGCGGGTCGCGCTCGTCAATCAGGCGATGGTGGACAAATTCTGGCCCGGCCGCGACGCCATCGGCCGGACCTTCCGCAGCGACTCGCTCGAGTATCACATCATCGGCATCGTCAAGACGACCAAGGTGCGTTCGTTAGGCGAAGCGCCGAGGCCGCTCATCATCGCCGCGTACACGCAGGACGTGACGCCGTTCCTGAACGTCGTCGTGCGCTCGCGCGGCGATGCGGCCGCCGCGACGACGCGGGTGCTCGCCGCGCTGCGGGCGCTCGATCCGTCCTTCATCATCTATCAGGCGAAAACGATGGACCAGCTGCTCGGGACGCAGCTGCTGCCGGCCCGGTTAGGCGCGGTGGCGTTCGCGCTCTTCGCGGCGCTGGCGCTCGTGCTGGCGATGATCGGCGTCTACGGCGTGGTGCGCTACGCGGTCGCGCGGCGCTCGCGCGAGGTCGCCATCCGCTTGGCGATCGGCGCGCGGCCGGACAGCGTCGTCCGGCTGCTCATGCGCGACGGCGTGATGCTGGTGGCGTTGGGCGCCGCGATCGGCCTGCTGGTGGCGGCGGCAGCGGCGCGCGCACTCCAGTCGCTGTTGTTCGGTGTGACGGCGTTCGATCCCGCGGCGTTCCTGGTCGCGCCGGCGCTGCTGCTGGCGATCGGAGCACTCGCGGCCTTCCTGCCCGCGCGACGCGCAAGCCGCATCGATCCGGCGAGGGCGTTCCGCGCGGAGTAATGGGTAAAGAGCGTCGAGAGGGACATCGCACGCGCGATCTCCCTCCCGACGGGTGAGGCTCGGTCTACTTGTTCTGGATGTTGAAGGAGTTCGATACAACGGGCGCGCCCGCCACGCCGTCGAAGCTTCCCGCTGCGCTGAGCTGATATCCGCCGGCTTTCGTCAACGAGACTCCGGCGAAGGTCGCGAGCCCGTCGGCGCCGGTGGTCCGCGTTACCGTCGCGCTCGGTGCGCTCGTGCCATCGGCGAAGAACGCGATCGAGCTGCTGTTGCCGACGATGCTCAGCGTCACCACCACGTTTGGCAGTGGGGTGCCGTTGAGCGTCGTGACCGCGACCTGAATCGGGTTGCCGTTGGCATCGGCCAGGGGCGCGCTGTTGGTGCCGTTGGCGACCGGCTTCACGAACGACAGCGTCACCCGCTGCATGTCGATCACCACACTGGGACTGAGCTCGCTGGCGCCTCCGCCAATCGCGCCGAGCTTGAACGCGGCCTGGGCGGTGTTAGGCGTCACCAGGTTCGCGGCCTGCCGGGCGAGCGCGGCTAGAAACCGCGAGCTCCGCGTGGCGGCGGCGGCAAATCCCGGCGGCGTGCTGCAGGTCAGCGGCTGGAGCGGCAGAATCGCGTCGACGTGCTGCACGCGCAGCGTCGGCGTGACGTCGATGTTGCATACTCCGATGGTGAGCGGCGACGAGAACGCGAGGACACCCGACGCGATGGTGGGGATCGTGCGCAGCTCGAACGAGCTGCCGACCTCCGGATCGTTCGTCAGGAAGTCCGTGATCCGCGACCCGTAAATGAGGAACCGCTTCGCCTGCGAGGCGGCGCTGATCGACGCGCCCCAGCCTGCGGGTGCTGCGGCGGCCCAGTCGGGCGGATTGCCGCGCTCGTACGCGCCTCACGAACCATCCGAGGCGTCCTTGCCGCGCACCTCGTACAGCCAGCCCGGTCCCAGTGCGCCGGCCACCGTGAAGTCGCCCGGTATGGTCGCGGTGATGTAGCTCTCCATGCAGCCCAGGAACCCGGTCGTCAGCGCGTTGAACACCGTGCCCGTCGCGCCGCTCGACTGGGCGCTCGTGCCGCGCATGGCCGCGAGACGCGACAGTCCGTCGAACGCCTTGTCCGTGGCCGCCGCGTTCGGACCGTTCTTCGACAGCGACTGCAGATCGCCGATGATCGTGAACAGCGCATCCTTGTTCGATGCGGCATACGAGCGCGCGTTCTGCTTGAGCGTCGTGAAGTTGCAGCTGACGGCCAGCGGACCCGTGACGTCGGCCCGCGGTGCGGCGGTCGCGGAAGGCCGGGCCGTGTCGCCGCAGGCCGTGAGGGCCAACACCGATACAGCGACGAACCCAACCGTAGTGAGGTAGCGCATGAGTAAAAAGTCTCCGGAACTGCGGGAATAACGTGCTGGTGCAACGCACGTCCTGGTGAAAAAAACTATTCCGTTAGGCTGTATCGGATGGGGCCGCGCAGGACGATCAGTTGGCTCCCTTGAGCAGGGCCTGGTAGCGCGGATCCGAACGAAGGTCCTTGAGCCACCACGATTCATCCTTGGCGGCAAACGCACGCTGCTGCGGGTTCGCCGCCAGGAACCGGGCAACGAGCGCGATCGCGGCATCCTTGTGACCGCTCTGCGCAAACACGATCGATGCGTAGTTCGTCAGCTCGCCGGTGGGATCGATCTGCGGGTCGCCCTCCGATGCCTTGGCCAGCGAGGCAGCACTGTCCATCTGTCCGGCGCGAACGAGCGCCAGCGCGACCATCATTTTCCCCTTCAACTTGTCGAACTCCTGCACGTTCGCCGGACTCGCCGCCACGTACTCGTCGTAGGTCTTCCAGACCTCGGCCATGTTGGGCGGCGTCGGCGCGGGCAGCGCATAGAGCCAGAGCTTGCATTCGGTGAAGCGATAGCTCTGCGGGAATCGCGTCCGGCCTTCCGTGCACCAGCGCTCGGCCTCCGGTCGGATGCCGAGGTCGAGCGACGCGAGGAAGAGCCGCAGGATGGTCTTGTCGACATCGGTCAGATACGGATCCGCCTTGTACGCGTTCTCGGCGGCGAGCTTGGCTTCGGCGAGCTGTCCCTTGTTGATGAGCAGGTGGCTCAGCGTGTTCCACGCCGAGGCCCGCTGGTCGTTGGCCTGCGTCACGGTGCGCAGATCGCGCTCGGCCGACGCCATCAACGCGTCGGCTGCCGCCGGGTTAGGCGCAAGGTTGTACAGCCACTGCAGGTAGTGCAGCGTGCCGCGCGCCTCGGTCGCGTCGATGTTGTTAGGCGCCCGCGAAAGCGCCCGCGCGGCATCGGCGAGTCCGGCGTCGATCCATCTGGTGAAATTCGAGTCGGACGGGCCCACCAGCCGCGCCGCCTTGAAGCCGAGCCACGCCCGGTCGACGCTGGGCGTGGGCCAGCTTTTGTCGATGGACTCGACTGCCGCCAGGGCAGTGTCCGCAGCCGAGAGCTTCGCCACGGCCGCCGGCACGTCGTGCGCACGCACCAGCTCATCCACCTCGGATTCCGTTTGCCGCGCATGCTCCAGCGCGTCCCACGCCGCCTCGTTGCGTGTGCCCACGCGCGAGACCAATTCCTGCACCTCCTGCCCCAGCCGCTTGCGGAGAAACAGCGACACCGTGTGTGCCACGGAATCTTGCAGGTCGAGCGAGCTCCCCATGGGGTGCTCGATGACCGTCTTGTCGATTTGCGTGCCGCTGAGCGCATCGACGAGCCGCACGGTGACGCGGACTCGCCCCGGCTCTGCAAGCTCGACGGTGCCGTTCACGACCGTGCCCACCTTGAGCGCGCGCGCGATGCTGTCGGTGGGAATCGCATCCTAGCCCTTGAACGCCGCGGATCCGTTGCGCGACGTGACCTTGAGCTGCGGGACGGCGCTCAGCTCGTCGATGAGCGCTTCCGTTAGGCCATCGGCGAGGTAGCGCAGCGTTCCGCCGCGGCTCCTGTCGTCGAAGTACATCACCGCGATGTTCTGCTTCGCGTAGTCCCCCGAGAGCCCCGCGGGCACGGCGGGGGCGCGGATGTGCGGCCAGGCGAACCATCCCGCCACGATCAGCACGATCACGCTCGCCAATGCGCCCAATATCCATCGCGTCCGGCGCGGCGGCGCCGCCGGTGTCGGGAATTGCGGCGCCGCCACCGCTGCCGCGGCGGCGCGACGGCGGCGCG
>DAHUXU010000571.1 GCA_027307005.1 Gemmatimonadota bacterium | reverse complement strand
GAATGGCGCGAATGGCGCGATCGTCGAGGGACAGGAGGTCCCGTCCTTCGAACTCGATGCGGCTGCCGGGCTCGATGCGGCCCGGCCGCTCGATGAGCCGGAGTATCGAGAGCGACGTCACGGACTTGCCGCAGCCCGATTCGCCGACCAGGCCAACTGTCTCGTGCGGCATCACGTCGAACGACACACCGTCCACGGCGCGGGCCACCATGTGCCCACCGGTGTGAAACCAGGTGGACAGGTCGCGCACGGACAGGAGCGGCGCCGGGGCAGGGGTCGTCATCACCCGTCAACCTGACGCGGGTCCAGCGCGTCGCGCAAGCCGTCGCCGAGCAGATTGAATGCCATGACGGTGATCACGATCGCCAATCCCGGAAACGTCGAGATCCACCACAAGGATGCGATCTCGTCGGCGCCGTCGAGAATCATGTTGCCCCAGCTCGCCGATGGCGGGCGCACGCCGACACCGAGATACGAGAGTCCCGCTTCGACGATCAACACGTTGGCGATGCCGAGCGTGATCGAGACGATGACCGGCGACATGACGTTGGGCAGGATGTGGCGCCAGAGAATCTCGCGGTCGCTCGCGCCCAACGCGCGCGCGGCGACGACCATGTCGCGCTCGCGGAGCGAGAGCACCTGCGCGCGAACGACGCGGCTGACCCCGAACCAGCCCGTGAGGCCTAACAGAAGGATGAGCACGGGAAGCGGCACCGGCGCCCACAACGCCAGCACCGCGATCAGCAGCAGAATGCGCGGCACGGAGAGCGCGGCGTCGATGAGCCGCATCATGACGGTGTCGACGCGGCCGCCAAGGTAGCCGGCGATGGCGCCGTAGGCGGTGCCTACCGACGCCGAGACGACAATGGCGAGCAGTGCGACGCTCAACGAAACGCGCGCACCGTACAACGCTCGACTGAACACATCGCGGCTCGCGAAGTCGGTGCCGAACGGATGCGCGAGGGACGGCGGCAGATCCTTGAGGCGCACGATGTCGGGCTGCGCGATCGGCGAATACGGCGCGAGCCACGGCGCCAGCACGGCGACCACGAGCAGCGCGACGATCACGCAGAGCGCGGCGAACGCGGCGCGGTTGTCGCACAGCCGCGTGACCGCAATGCGCCACGGCGAGCCGCTTTCGCCATCTCCAGCGCGCGCGACGGCGCCACACACGAGCGTCGTGAGCACGGCGGCCGCGATCCAGACGAGCGTGTGCACGCTACTCGAGACGAACTCGGGGGTCCACGATCGCGTAGAGCGCGTCGGCAATGAAACTGCCGGCGATCACGAGCACGCTGGCGATGACGACGGCCGCGGTGAGCAGCGGATAGTCGCGCGTCCCGATCGCCTCGACGGTGAGCAGCCCCATCCCGGGCCACGAGAAAATTTTCTCGACGAACACCGATCCGCCGAGCAGGACCGGCAGCGCGAGGCCGAACAGCGTGATCACCGGGAGGAGCGCATTGCGCAGGATGTGGTGCAGGAGCACGCGTCGTTCGCTCACGCCTTTGGCGCGCGCCGTTAGGACGAAATCCTCACCGGCGGCGTCGAGCAGCGCCGCGCGCTGAAAGCGGGCGATCGCGGCGGCGCTCAAGAGCGCGAGTGTCGACGCCGGCAGCACGAGATGCCAGAGCCGGTCACCGATGCGCTGCCAGAATCCGTAGTACGGGTACATGATCGGGTCGAATATGCCGGTCACGGGAAACACGCGCCACACGAAGGCGAACAGGAAGAGCAGCATGAGGGCGAGCCAGAAATCCGGCATCGAATAGAAGAAGAGCGAGCCGATGCCCAGTCCCCAATCCAGCGGTCGCCCGCGGTGGCGCGCCTGGATCAGGCCTAACGCAATGCCGGCGGCGAACGCGAGCACGAGTGCGACGCCCATGAGCAGCAGCGTGTTGGGCAGGGCCGATCCGATCACCGCGCTCACCGGGCGCCGGTGTGGGAACGAGAAGCCGAAATCGCCGTGCGCCACCATCACCAGCCAGTGTCCGTACTGCGCCGACAGCGGCCGATCGAGACCGTAGAGATGCCGGTAGTGCGCGCGAACGGCGGGTGGTGTGAGGGGGCTGTCGAGCGATGCTGCGATCGGATCGCCCGGCGCCAGGTGCAGCAGAAAGAAGGTAGCGGTCGCGACGAGCCAGACGATCAGGACGCCGTGGCCGGCGCGTCGCAGCAGCAGCCGAAGCACGTCAGCGTCCGGCGCGCGCGCGCCGCCGGACGCGGTTCACCGCGACCTGCGCAGCGCTAGCGTTGGGCTTCGGCGAGACGGACCTGGTCGCGCGCGATTCGCTCGTCGGATGGGATGTACCATTGCGAGATGTTAGCAAACCACTCGTCGGCGCGCATGTCCACCGGGTGAATGCGTTTCTGCACCGCGGCCACCGTCGCCGGCTCCCAGAGCCAGATCGCCGGCGCGTCCTCGTTGAGCATGCTGTACGCGCGATAAAAATACGCCTTAGCACGCGTTTCATCGAATTGGGCAATCGCGGTGTCGATCAGCGCGTCGAACTGCTGATTCTCGTACGAGCCGGCGTTGCCGCCGTCTTTGGCCGTCGCGGCCGCCACGCTCCATCCCTGCAGGATCGAGCTCGGATTGCCGTCGGACTGCATGGCCTCGAGCAACGTTTGGAATTGACGCGACTCGCTGCGCTGGCGGAAGGTGCCAATGTCCACGGTCTCGATGTCGGCGCGCACCCCCACCTCGTGGAACATCGCCTGGAGCAGCACCGCCGTCTCCATCCGCACCGCGCTCGATGTCGGGACGAGCATGCTGAACCGGAGCGGCACGCCGTTCTTGGTCCGCATGCCATGGGCCCCGGGGCGCCAGCCGAGCGAGTCGAGGATGCGGCGGGCGCTGTCCGGGCGGTAGGGCAGCTCGGCCACGGTGCTGTCGAAGTAGGCGAGCGCATGGGTGTAGGGCCCATACGCCACCGTGCCTAACGAATCGAACACGCTCTTGGCGACGCTGCGCCGGTCGATCGCCATCGTCAGTGCCCGCCGCAGCGATCGATCCGAGAACAGCCGGTTGGGCCGCGACCGATCGTCCGGGTCGCGCTCGTTGAACAGCAGGTAGCCGTACGCCATGGATGGGTACGGCACCAGCTTCACGTTAGGCGTCTTGCCGACCCGGGAAATGTCGGGCGGTTGGACGAACTCCAGGAAGTCCGCGTCGCCCGCCATGAGGCGCACCACGCTCGCGCTGTACTCGGGCGCGACGCTCCAGATGAGCCGTTCGAGACGCGGCCGTCCGCGGTGGTACGAGCTGTCGGCGCGCAGCTCGATCGTCTGGCGCGGCACCCAGTTCACGAACTCGTATGGACCGCTGCCGATCGGATGGCGCGAAAACGATGCGGACTGGAGCTGCGACGGATCCGTTCCAGCCAGCGCGTGCTTGGGCAGGATGCGCATCTGGTAGGCGGCATCGTAGAACTGTCCCGGATAGCGCTTCTTGAACCAGAATACGGCGATCGAGGAGTCCGGCGTACTCACGGAGTCGATGTTGGCGAGCAGCGGTGCGACGAACGAGCCGGTCTTCGGATTCGTGTAGAGCTGGAACGTGAACTTCACATCGCTCGAGCGTACGGGTACGCCGTCGTGCCAACGGGCGGCGGAGTCGATGTGGAATCCGAGCGTGGTCGAGTCGCGGCCCCATTGCCACGAGTCGGCGAGCTCGCCCGTCCAGCCTTTGTCGCCGATCGGGTCTAACGTTGGTCCGGGCTTCGCGAGGTTCTCGAAGACCAGACCGTCCACCTCGTAGCTCGTCGCGTTGACCGTGATTGGTGGCATGAGCGCGTCGGCATCAATCCCCACCGCAATCACCATGGTACCGCCATATTCGCTGTTCCCGGTCTTCGCCCGATCGCCACGCTGGCACGCGAGGACCGCGATCAGAGGAAGCAGGGACGAGGCAGCGTGGGGCGTTCGCATGAATGGGGATCGGGCGAGAGAGGGAGGATTCCGCATCGGCGCCCAGGGGCGCGCGGCAACGGAAAGACGATCAGTTCAAGGAGATGATTCGCTTTCGCCCTCCTTCTGACGACGTCGAGGCGACCCGGCGAGCCCAGCCGTACACCCGCCTCATGACACGGTGGCAACAATGGGGACAAGACGCCGGTGGGGCAAGGAAAAGTTGTGCAGCCGGATCGAACGGAGAACGGCCCGGATCGCTCGGCTGCTCCGCGCTGGGTCCATCGATCCTGGTGAGCATCACTTCGTTGTTTGTTGAAAAACAACAAAGAGCAACGAGATACGACGAGGCTGCCCGGGTCGCCGAACGGGCGAGATGGAATTTCCCCTGACGGTATGCCAGATTTGGGTGCTGCGACGCGGGCCGACGGTGACCCGCGCCCTATTCACGTGACCGACACGACCGAGCGCCCGCAGGCGCCGAGGCATTCATGACCACGACGATCGCACCGGTATCGCTGACCGATGCCGACAGCTTCATCCCTCGCCACGTCGGACCGACCGACGACGACATCCGCGCTATGCTCGAGGTCCTGGGCTACGAGTCGCTCGATGACTTGATGGACGCGACCGTGCCGGAGGCGATCCGCCTCCGGCGGCCGCTTGCGTTAGGCGAAGGCAAGAGCGAGACGGCGGCGCTGCGAGGATTCCGCTCGGTGGCGTCGCGCAATCACGTCTTTCGATCGTTCATCGGCCTGGGCTACTACAGCTGCCTGGTGCCGCCGGTGATCCAGCGCAACGTCCTCGAGAACCCCGCCTGGTACACGGCCTACACGCCGTACCAAGCCGAAGTGGCGCAAGGCCGGCTCGAGGCGCTGCTCAACTATCAAACGATGATCATCGATCTCACCGGTCTGCCGATCGCCAATGCGTCGCTGCTCGACGAGGCAACGGCGGCGGCCGAGGCGATGATGATGTCGCATGCGATCAAGGGAGGGGCGGGCAAGAACACGTACTTCGTGTCCGAGGAGTGCTTTCCGCAAACGATCGAGGTCGTGCGCACGCGGGCGCGTGCCCGCGGGATCACCATCCTCGTCGGGGACCACCGCACGGCGACCCTGGGCAACGACGTGTTCGGCGCGCTGGTGCAGTACCCCACCGCGGACGGCGCGGTGCTCGACTATCACGCGTTCGCCGAGCGCGTCCACGCGGCAGGCGGGCTGCTCACCGCGGCCGCCGATCCGCTTTCGCTGACGCTGCTGGTGCCGCCGGGCGAATGGGGCGCCGACATGGCCGTGGGGTGTACGCAGCGGTTCGGCGTTCCGTTAGGCTTCGGCGGACCGCACGCGGCGTACTTCGCGACGCGCGACGAGTTCAAGCGCCAGATTCCCGGCCGCATCATCGGCGTCTCGCGCGACAGCGAGGGCCGGCCGGCGCTGCGCATGGCGCTGCAGACCCGCGAGCAGCACATCCGCCGCGAGAAGGCGACGAGCAACGTCTGCACCGCGCAGGTGCTGCTCGCGGTGATGGCGAGCATGTACGCGGTGTGGCACGGACCGGCGGGTCTCGAGCGCATCGCAGCGCGTGCCCACCGGTTCGCCGAGACGGTCGCCGAAGGCCTGCGGCGCCTGGGCTACGGCGTCCGGCACGACGTGTTCTTCGACACGGTGTGCGTCGAGTTGGGCGAACACCGCCTCTCCGACGTGCTGCGCGAGGCGCGCGCCAAGCAGCTCAACATGCGCGTGATCGACGAGCACACGGTGGGCATCGCGATCGGCGAGAGCACCCTCCTCGAGGACGTGAACGATCTCTTCGCCGTGTTCAACCGCGGCCTGCGGCCGGAGTTCACCGCGTCCGACGTCGCCGAGACCGTCGACGACCGGTTCGACGAACGGTTCGCGCGCACCACGGCGTACCTCACGCATCCGGTGTTCAACAAGTACCACTCGGAAACCGAGATGCTGCGCTACATGCGCAAGCTCGAGTCGCGCGACCTGTCCCTCACCCATTCGATGATCCCGTTAGGCTCGTGCACCATGAAGCTCAACGCGACGGCCGAGATGCTGCCGATCTCGTGGCGCGAGATCAACCGGCTGCACCCGTTCGCCCCCCGCGAGCAGACCGACGGCTACTCGGTGCTGTTCGAGCGGCTCGAGCACGCGCTGACGGAGATCACCGGGTTCCCGGCCGTGTCGCTGCAGCCTAACGCAGGATCGCAGGGCGAATACGCGGGCCTGCTCGTCATCCGCGCCTACCACGAATCGCGCGGCGACGGGCACCGCGACGTGTGTCTCATCCCGCAGTCGGCGCACGGCACCAACCCGGCGAGCGCGGTGATGGCCGGCATGTCGGTCGTGGTCGTGCGCACCGACGAGCGCGGCAACATCGATCTCGCCGACCTCCGCGAGAAGGCCGCCGCCAATGCGCCGCGACTCGCCGCGCTCATGGTGACGTATCCGTCCACGCACGGCGTGTTCGAGGAAGGCATTCGCAACCTCTGTCAGATCGTCCACGCGAACGGCGGACAGGTCTACATGGACGGCGCCAACATGAACGCCATGGTCGGTCTCTGCCGGCCCGCCGACATCGGCGCCGATGTCTGCCACCTGAACCTGCACAAGACGTTCTGCATCCCGCACGGCGGCGGCGGACCCGGCATGGGGCCCATCGCCTGCGCTGCGCATCTCGCGCCGTTCCTGCCGGGCCACCCGCTCGTGCGCGTCGGCGGCACCAGAGCGATCGGACCGGTATCGGCGGCGCCGTGGGGCAGCGCGAGCATCCTCCCCATCTCGTACATGTACATCGAGCTGATGGGCGGCGAAGGCCTAACGCGAGCGTCGAAGGTCGCCATCCTCAACGCCAACTACATCGCCAGGCGTCTCGACGAACATTATCCGGTGCTCTATCGCGGCACCCATGGCACCGTCGCACACGAGTGCATCATCGATCCGCGCGCATTCAAGCAGAGCGCCGGTGTGGATGTGGAAGACATCGCCAAGCGGCTCATGGACTACGGCTTCCATGCGCCCACGGTCTCGTTCCCTGTCGCCGGCACGCTCATGATCGAGCCGACGGAGAGCGAATCGAAGGAGGAGCTGGATCGCTTCTGCGATGCGCTCATCTCGATTCGGGAAGAGATTCGCGACATCGAAGAGGGCCGCTCGGATCGCATGGACAACCCGCTCAAGAATGCGCCCCACACGCTCGAGCGCGTGTTGTCGTCGGAGTGGTCGCGGCCCTACACGCGCGAACAGGCAGCGTTCCCGGCGCCGTGGACCCGCGAGTGGAAGTTCTGGCCGTCCGTTGGGCGCGTGGAAAGCGCGTTCGGGGACAGAAATCTCGTGTGCGCGTGTCCGCCAATCGAGGAGTACGCCTCGGAAACCGCCTAACGATCGAATGCGGAGAACGCCACGGGCCCGCGGCCGAGCCGCGGGCCCGTGGACATCGATTCCCTGCTTATTCGCCGATGTGCTTCTTG
>DAHUXU010000056.1 GCA_027307005.1 Gemmatimonadota bacterium | reverse complement strand
CACCGGCAGCGTCACGGGGTCGCCGAGCAGCAGCGGCGGGATCGGAGAAGTCGACTTCAATGCGTGGTTGAACACGCGGCTCGGCGCGCAGTACATCCTGTACAGCAAGTTCAACGGGGCGTCGCGCGCGTACGATGGCGCCGGGCGTGACGCATCGGGCAACAATACGCTCTATCTCTTCCTCTGGGTTGCGTTCTGATCGCTGCAAAGCATCGATAGACACAGGGCCACTCGCGATCGAGTGGCCCGTGTCGTTGTCGTCCAGATCGGGCCGTGACGCCGCACCATGAGCTTCGCCCGTTGTTGCCAGCGCGGAATGGAACCTGAAAAATAGCCAGATGTTTACACTACTATAGTATTGCAGAGTATTGCAGCAGTATTGCAGAGTATTGCAGCGGTATTGAAGCCACGAGTAAACCCGGATGAGTCCGGGTCGCTTCGGACGCGGTTCACGAGATCTGAGCCGTGCGCTCTAACCCGACGCCGCCTACACGATTCCCCGACGGACCGTGCGCTGTTCTCCGCCGAGCTTTGTCCACGTGCGCGACGCGTGACAATCTGTTGGTGCTCACAGTGGAGATGTGGCAATGCTGTCACTTCAAGAACTCGCTTCGATCTCTCGAGAGTTGCGTGATCAACACGTGCTCAGCGTGTATGTCGACGCAGCTTTCGACGATCCAGCGCTCCGAACCGCATGGCGGCCGCAGGCCGACCACGCAATCAAGGCGATTCGTCGACGCTTGGAAGCGGCGCCCCATGCGGAGCGGACGAACTTCGAGCGCTGCGTCACGTTCCTCGACAGTGAGCTTTCTGCATTCGCGGGCGGAATTGGCGCGCCGGGTTGGTTTGCGTTCATCACTGCCGACGGCGTGCGCGCGGCCGAAAAGATTCCTGCGCCGATGCCGACCTTGGCTCTCTGGATGATCGGGCCCTGTATCGCGCCGTACATCCGTGTGCTCAAGCAGGAACGACCCGTCGTCGTCATCGTGGCCGGCGCCTCCCAAGCCCGTCTTTATCGGTACATCACTGGAGTGTTAGAACCAGCGCATAGCATTCACGCACACGCGACCGTTGAAGAGCCGGCTCACATGGGTGATACGCCGCGCCTCGGCTTTCACGCGGGGACACGCGGTTCGACCGGCCGTGACGCGGCCCAGTTGGCGCATCATGTCGGCACGGAGCGCATGATCCACGAAGCGACGCGGGAAAGCCTGAAGATAGCCGGTCGGCACGGATGGATTGTCGTCGGGGGCATTCCGGAAGTCGGGGCTCATATCACACGCGCGCTCGAGCCGCTCGCGCCAGACCGGGTAATTCACCTGGAGGGAGTCGAGGTCCATGCGACCGACGCCGGCGTCCGGGAGGCGGCGGAGCGCGCCGCATCCCGATTGCGCGACCAACGCGATTTGCGCCAGATAGCGGAGATTACTGGTGCGGCCGTCGACGACCGATGGGTGGTGCGCGGTGCTGTTGCGACGCGACGCGCGCTCGACTCGGGATCTGTGCGCGAGTTGTATTTCACCCCTCGGTTTCTGGAAAGCAGTCTGGTCGATGCGGAGTATTCGGTACGAGCCGCGCTTGCGCAGAGCGCCGAGGTGGAGGAAGTGTCGCGCACTGTGGCCGAACGACTGGATGAGTTCGGAGGTGTTGGCGCTCGGTTGCGCTTCGCCGCTCCGCTGTGAACGTCACGTTTCACGGTGCGGCGCGTGAGGTGACGGGTTCGTGTCACGTCGTGCACGTTGGGCCGTCGTCCGTCGCGCTGGATTTCGGGTTGTTCCAGGGTCATCGCCGTGATGCAGACGACAAGAACCGCGCGCTGCCATTCCTGCCGGCGCACCTCAACGCCGTGATCCTATCACACGCGCACCTGGATCACGCTGGACGCCTGCCGCTACTGGCGCGCCTCGGATTCGGTCGGCCCATCTTCGCAACACCCGCCACGCGAGATCTGTGCGCGATCATGCTGGCCGATGCGGCGCGCCTGGCCGAACGTGACGCCGACTACTTGAGGCGGCGGGAGCGGCCGGTCGTGGCGCCGCTGTACGATGAGAAAGACGTTGCGTCTCTCATGCCTCGCTTCGTCTGCGTACCGTACGACACGCCGTTCGCGGTGGCGCCGGGTGTTCGTGCCACGTTCGTCGACGCCGGGCACATTCTCGGGTCGGCGTCGGTCGTGCTCGAGTGTTCGGAGAACGGGGCGACGCGACGCCTGGTGTACTCGGGCGACATCGGGCGGCGCGGCCTGCCGATCATCCGCGATCCGCGTCCGCCTAACGGAGCCGACGCGGTGATCATGGAATCGACCTACGGCGACCGCGACCACTCGCCGGTGGCGGACATGCCGGGGCAGCTGGCGCGGGTCGTGCGCGACACGGCGGCGCGCGGCGGTCGCGTGTTCATCCCGGCGTTCGCCGTGGGACGCGCGCAAGAACTCCTGCACGACCTCGAGATGCTGCGGCATGCGAACGCGATTCCCGCCATTCCGATCATCCTCGACAGTCCGATGGCCATCGCGGCGACGGCGACATACGCCGCGCATCGTGAGGATCTCGACCTCGGCGAGCGGCTGGTACGGACGGAGCGCGATTTCCTGTCGTTCGAAGGCCTGGAGC
>DAHUXU010000552.1 GCA_027307005.1 Gemmatimonadota bacterium | reverse complement strand
GAAGCGGTCGCCTGGACCGGCCGGCCCGAATAACGACAAAATATATTGAAGGGAAACCCGATGAAGGGCGCGACCGAGACGGAAATTCCGACGCCGAACGAGCTGGTGGCGCGCGCCCGCGCGATGATCCCGACGTTGATGGAGCGTGCCCCGCGCCAGCAGGCGCACCGGCGCATCCTCGACGAGACGATGGCCGACCTCAGGAACGCCGGCTTTTTCAAGATTTTCCAGCCCAAACGCTGGGGCGGCTATGAGCTGACGCCGCGCACCTTCGCATCGCCCGGCATGCCCGGCTTGTTCATCACCAGCGCGTGCTGCCACTGCTGCCAGCCGTGCACGTACGCGGCATGCGCGCGCTCGAACCCATGGTACAGGGCCGACCGCGCGGCAAACGCGGCCTTGGCATCGTCGCGGCCAAAGCCTAACACAAGCAGGAACTCGCCCTCGCACGCCGCAATGTCGATCTCGCCCGTGAGCGCCACGTTGCCGCCGTCGGCCACGTCGTAGCGCCACGTGAGCTGCTTGTGGGCATCGAGGTCCTGCCAGCCGTCGGATGCGCCCACGAAGCCGACGCTGCGCGCCAGCCACGGCGCGCTGCACGCCAACGCGAGCGCATAGTCCGCCCGGCGCGCGAACAGCATGGGCACGCCCTTGTACGCATCCACCCAGGCGACGTTCTCCGCGCCGCGGCAGCCGAGGTGCGGCGAGAGCAGCACGTAGAGATGGTAGTCGCTGAGCGAGCCGCGCAGCGGAATGAATGTCGTCTGCTGCAGCACCGCATCGTGCCGGACCGACGACACCACGTGCTTGTCGATGCGATAGCGGCCGTGCTCGCACGTGTTGCGCAGGCGGAACCCGGGTACGCCGGGCGCGATGTGCGCGATCTCGTGCGACGCGTGGCGTTTCTCTTCGGAGAAGAACTCTTCGCCGTCGGTGACGAGCATGCCCATGTCGCGCGTGCAGGGCATGTCGACATCCGGGAAATAGATCTCGTTGAAGATGCCGTGGCTGAGCGTGAACCAGACGTGGCTCGAGCCGGAAATCGCCGAGCCGACGCCGGACTTTGCGCTCGAGGTCCACCGCGGTTCGATGCCGGGCGCGCCGGGCGCCATGCGTCGATTGTCGGTCATCACAATGGGGTGAGAAGAGGAGAGCCAGGACGTGGCGCGGGAGGATGTGCAGCCCGTGCCGTTCTCTGTTCGGAATGTATGCGCTTCGCGTGACGCGTGCAGTGGCCCATCTCTTGATCTAACGGCCGATGGCAGGGAGATTCGTCGTGTCAGGCCGAGCCATTCCGTCTCGGAGGGAGGAGCGATCGATGAAGCGCTTCGTGTTGGCGCTCGTTTTGAGCGTACTGGCGGCAGGTTGCGTTGTTGGTGTTGAAGGCTGCTCGCATCATGCGCCTCATACGCGAGACGACGTCGCGCCCACGTGGATCGCGCTACAGAATGTGCTGTCTAATGGGTACCAGCTGTATTTTACCGATGGTCAGCGACGGTTGAACGCCGGCAATATCGGTCCGCTGGAAACGGCGCGCCTCAGAGTGCCGCCCGAGTTGGTGTATCCTGGCGCGCACTTGGCGCTAATTGCCATTCCCTCGACGTCGGCGCGGACGTTGTCAGTGCCGTTCATTGCCAATCCAGGGGCAACGATTCGGTTGATGCTGGGTCGTTAGGGAACGCCATACGCAGGCTCTAGCGTCGGAGTATTGCCCCGTGCCCTGCTCGGATCCCGCCGCATCACCATTCTGTCCTGGCGGCTGACATCTCTGTCCTGGCGGCTGACAATCGCTCGCGTGATTATCGCGTCGCGCCACGTACCGGAGAGTTGATCTTGCGCACGCGCCATTGATCAGTTCGTCAACCCCGGGGCATGCACGCGTCGGCGGGCCAGGGCGTTAGGCGCCATCGCACGAGATGCGTCTTTCCGCAATACGCGATCGAGGCGCCGGCGAGCATGTTTCGGCCGCGTCAAGAGACCGCAAACAATTCCGGGCGGGGTTGCGAGGGCCGGACTGGCACGTTAGGCATAGCGTGTGACTAAGGCTAGGCGCGTTGGCCTAAGGCAGTCACAATGAGGCCCACCTGTTCCCCTGGAGCTGATCATGACACGGCAGCATGAAAGTTGGCGACTCGGAGCGCTCTGCGTTGTTGCTACGGCGTGGGCGGCCGCATGTGGGGGAGGGCCGACTTCGGTCGAGCATGCGTCGTCGCCATCCGCTCCGCTATCTGCCTCGCGCCTAACGGGTACGCAGGTGCTCGCAGTCACCGTTCTCTCGGAGCACTACAACCGTATGAAGGCCGGAAACTACTCTCTGACAGCGTCGGTCACCGGAGGGACGCCGCCGTACTACTTCGAGTGGGAGTATCACTTCTGCTACACGGACTTGACGTGCACCCCGTGGGAAAGCTATCGCGAGGGAGAGAGCCTCGACTCTATCGCCGTAACGGACTATCCCAACATGACCTACCAACAGTGGGCCGCGAAGGTCGGCGACTCACATTCAGTAACGCTCACGGGCGTCGGCCAGATATCCTTGATCGGTCCATACAGTCCGCCAACCAACATGAAGTCAGGCTGCCCGGACGGCGGAGTCGACTACTTCTACGGCTATCCGTTCACGGACAGCCTGCCCGCCGACAGTCTCTATCCATTCACGAACCATACAAACAACTACAACTTCGACACGTGCACCGGCAAGAAAACCTACGAGCCGTACTTCTAGGGCCGCCGCCCATCTCAGCCCATGGACGACCCATTCCGAGAGCGTAAGGGCATAGCCGGCTCACGTGACTTGGAGCGCCTCCTCTGCAACAGGCGCAATCGCATGCCCCGCGTGATTGCGCCGTTCGAGCGTTATGACGGCCTCCTGACATTTTCCCTGACAATTGAGAGTGCCTAAGTGGCTCAGCTCGCCTATACAGCTTGAGGTCGCTTAGCCGTTTGTCAAGAACATGTCAACAATCTGTGAATCCTGCCTGCCGCGCGCTACCGACTCCGGGGCGCCGCCGCATCATACGCCCGTGCAGTCGCGAGGTCGCCGCCACGCCTAACGCGACGCCGGCGGTTCGCCACTAGTCGTTCGTCCAACCGCTCACGACGTTCACCAATGACAGAAGTGAGGCGAACAGGAGGAAGCATGGACGTCAGATTTCGTCGTGCCCTGACAGTCGCAGTTGCGCTCGCACTCGTGCCCCTCGTGCTGCCGGCACAGGATGTCGTGCAAGGCCACGTTCGTGGAGAGGGTGGAACGCCCCTGGCCAATGCCACGGTGGTCATTCAAGGCACGAAGCTCGGCGCGATCGCCGGCGACGATGGCCAGTATCATATCGCCCTGCCGGCAGGGCAGGTGGGACAGAGCGTCACCATCGCGGCGCGCCTCATCGGCTATCGCGAGCACTCGATCACAGTCAAGCTCTCGGCGGGCGCAAACATCGCCGATTTCGTGCTTGAGGCAGCGCCCGTCCAGCTACAAGGAATGGTCGTCGTCGCCGAAGGACAGGAAAAGCAGAAAAGCCAACTTGGCACGTCGACACAGTCCGTGAGCGCCGACCAGCTGAACACCGCCCACACCGACAACTTCCTGAACCAGTTAGGCGCCAAGGTCTCCGGTGTCGAAATCACCTCACCGGGCACCCAGGGTGGCTCCGTAGCCATCCGCATTCGTGGATCGAATTCAATCACCGGCGACAACAATCCGTTGTTCGTCATCGATGGGATTCCGATTCGCAACCGAAATCGCGGAAGCTACTTCAACCAGGGCGGCGCCGATGCCAATGGCGGTTGGGACTACGGCAGCACGATCAGCGACCTGAATCAGGACGACATTGCATCGATCACCGTCCTCAAGGGACCGAACGCGGCGGCTTTGTACGGTGCCGAGGCGGCCAACGGCGCGGTCATCATCACGACCAAGCACGGCAGCAACAGCGACGGCAAGATCGAGACACGCCTAACGACCAGCTACTCGTTCGACAAGGTCGGGATTCTGCCCGACTTCCAGAACGAATACGGACAAGGCTCCGCCGGGCAGTTCAGCTATTACGACGGCGAGGGACACGGCATCGCCGACGGTGACGATCAGAGCTACGGTCCACGCCTCGACGGCCAACCGATCGACCAGTTCACGGGGAAGCAGCAGCCGTGGATCGCCCACCCGAACAATGTCGCGTCGTTCTTCAACACCGGCGGCACCGCAGATATCGACCTATCGGTGAGCGGCGGCACGAACAACGCCAATGCGCGCATGGCCGTCGGCGTGCAAAACGTCGATGGCATTGTGCCGAACAACTTCCTGCACAAGTGGACAAGTTCGCTTGCAGGCAATCTTAAGATCGGCAACAAGCTCACCACGAACGCGAGCCTCGAGTTTCTGCGCAACAACGGCCTCAACCGGCCTGGCGTCGGCTACAACGCCGGTATTCTTGAAGGCCTCGACGTCTGGTTCGGCCGCCAGGTCGACATGGCGGCGCTCAAGGCCAACTACAACACGTTCGACGCGTTTGGCAATCGCTACAACTGGAACACCAACTATCACAGCAACCCGTACTTTCTGCAGTACGACAATCCGCAAGCTGATACCCGCAACCAGTACATCGGCTCGGTGAGCGCGACGTATCAGATCACCGATTGGTTGTCGGCGACGGCGCGCGCCGGCGGCAACATCTTCAACACCACCAACTCCCAGGACGTTGCGTCGCAGAATACGAGCTGGGCTGGCGCTGGATTCGCGAAGTTAGGCTATGCCGGTGCGTTCACGTACTACAACGACAACGAGACCGACTACACGACCACGGCGCTCCTCAACGCGACCAAGGACGTCACCAGCCGGCTCCAGGTGTCAGGCCTCCTCGCTGCCGCGCAGAACAAGCAGAACTTTGCCGACAACCAGCAGCAAACGTTAGGCATCTCCGTTCCCGGCATCTACAACGTCAGCAACGCGGCCATCGCGCCGTCGCTGGACCAGTACGCCGAGAAGGAGCAGACGAACAGTGTGTTCGGCTCCGCCTCGTTCACATGGGATCAGTGGTGGACGGTCGAGGGCACGGCACGCAACGATTGGTCGTCGACGCTGCCCGCGAACAACAACTCCTACTTCTACCCGTCCGTCAATACGTCGATCATCCTCACCAACGCCATTCCATCCCTCAAGTCCAACGTGCTGTCGTACGTCAAGCTGCGCGGCGCGATCGCCAAGGTTGGCAGCAGCGCGCAGCCCTATTCGTTGGCAACGACGTTCAACGGACAGTCCACCAAATTCGACGGACAGCAACTCTATTCACTCTCCGATGAGCTGGCCAATCCGAACCTGAAGCCCGAAATTACCCGGTCTAACGAAGTCGGCGCCGAGGTCAGCCTGTTCGGCGACCGCGCGAGCGTCGACATGTCATACTACGACAAAGCGACCTCGAACCAGATCATTGCGGTTCCCGTATCGCCGACCACGGGCTACCAGGAAAAGTGGATCAACGCCGGCAAGATCACGAACAAGGGCTTCGAGGCACTCCTCAACGTTACGCCCGTTCGCACGCACGGCGGCACCTTCGAGTGGAACACCACCTTCAGCTTCGCGATGAACCGGAGCAGAGTCGACGCTCTGTCGCCCGGCATCCAGACAATCGTGCTTGGCAGCTCGTGGGCCTTGAACGTCGAAGCGCGAAAGGGTCAACCCTACGGCGCCCTGTACGGCTACACGGAGCTGCGCGACAGCGCCACGGGGCAATTGCTGCTTTCGGGCGGTCTGCCGCAGATCGGACCGCAGAAGGTGCTGG